>JBIOWS010000051.1:0-11554 GCA_044868745.1 Candidatus Polarisedimenticolia bacterium | reverse complement strand
CCTGTGCAGCAGCACCTTGCCGTCCACGAAGGTTCCCTGCAGGCTCCCTTTCCAGCCCCCTTCCAGGGAGTACTCCCCCACCAGGAGGGTGCCCGACTGACGGAGGGTGAACACCCCTTTGTCGCCGCTCGGCATGTAGGTCACGTCCCAGGTGCCGGTCAGAGACTCCGTGTCGGAAGGGAGCGTCTTGCGCAGGCGAGCGATTCGATCGGCCAGGATTTCGATGCGCGCGTTGGCATCCTTGATCTCCTCGCGGATCTGTCTTCCGGTCCGAGCCTGCGCCTCGACCTCCATCTCCGCCTTGAGGATCTCCTCCTCACGCGCCTGGATGAGCGCCGGGTCCGCCTCGGCGCGACCTGCGACCATGGCGTCGAGGTCCTCGTACAGGCGGGCAGCCCGGTCGCGCGCCGCCTCCCGGGCCCGCGCCGTCTCGTCATAGCGCTGCAGAGCGGCGTCCAGGCGCCGCTGCTCGATTTCCAGCTGCACGCGGAGGCTGTAAATGGCCGCCAGCTGCTCTTCGGGACGTTTCAGCTCCTGCTGCGCGCCGGCCGGCCCGACGAACGACCCCAGAACGGCGACCGCGAGGGGGACGAAAAGCAGCGGGCCTGCCGGGCGCCGGCCGTTGACCCTTCGCCTCATGCGTCACTCCGGCCGAGCCCTTGCGACAGAAGCGTCTCGGCGATACGCACCGCGTTGAGCGCGGTCCCGGCCTGCAGGTTGTCGGCGACGGCCCAGATCCAGTACGAGGACCCCCCCGTGGCAGGATGGATGCCGGAGAGGAGCATCCCCGATTGGCCGGCCCTGTCGACCTGCGTTGCCGTCTCCCCTGCGGCGCCGATGCGCACCCCGTCCTGGCCCTCGAAGCTCGCGAGGAGATCCCCCCGGACCGCCCCCCTGGCCAGGGTCACGTGCGCCATGACCCCGTGGCAATGGAAAACCGGGGTGAGCAGGACCTCGACGGACAAGGGATAGCTCCCTCCCGTTACTTTCAGTACCTCGCTGCCCAGGTCGGCCGGGCGCGCCCCGCCCGGCTCTTTCCCTCGGTCGTAGAGGGAGAGCGGGATCAGATTGAAGGCAAGCTGGCGCCCGAAGACGTCCTTGGGAATGTCCCGGTAATTCAACAGGCTCACGGTTTGCTGGTACAGCTCCTCGATTCCATCCTCGCCGCATTCCGAGGCCGGCTGGAAGACCACAACAGTCGCGGCCTCCAGGCCACATCCTTTTTGGATCGGCGCCAGAAGGCTCGACAGGATGTGCGCCACCGGGTGCGGAGTAGCGATGAGGCCGGCCGCGGGAATGATCGCCTCGGGGTTCACAGTCACATTCACCAGTGGGACGCCCTCCCGCCGGTTGGAGGCGGTCGTCAGGTCGATGGCCGTGAAACCGGCGCGCTCGGGCCATTCGAGGTACAGCGCGCCCTCGCGATCGGTACCGCAGAGAAATGCGATGTCCAGGTCGCCCAGGGTGTCGATATCGGGCGCGGTCACGAGCATCGCCTCTCCCGCGAACTCGGTCAGGTTCGCCTCGGGATCCGTCCGGGAGGTGAACAGCCGCACAGAGGCCGTCGGGAAGGACCGGGCCACGAGCTGCTCCTTGACCCCCTTGGCGACGAGCGTATTGGCGTCGAACAGCGCGATGTGGGCCCGGCGAGGGATGCGGGCGGCCTCACGGACGGCCATCTCGCCCTCCGGCGGCAGCGGGTCGCGGCTCCTGCCTCCCGGCGCGGGCCAGACGAGGGAATAGACCCGAAAGCAGGTAGGTGAAGCTCAGGATGACGGCCACGATTTGCGGGGAGGCGGCGACCACCAGATAGACCAGCGCCACGAGACTGACGATCACCCAGCGCGTGCGGGACCTCAGATCGATCTCCTTGAACGACCTGTAGCGTATCTTGCTGATCATCAGGAGGGCCAGCGTGACGACCAGCACCGAGACCAGGCCGCCGGTCAGTGTGTCGGCGACGCGCTCCGGGTGGTAGAACACGCAGGCCGCGACGGCGCATGCGGCGGCCGGGATCGGCAGCCCCACGAAGTACCGCTTGTCCTGAGCGATGGTCTGGATGTTGAACCGGGCGAGCCGGGCCGCTCCGGCGGCCAGGTACAAGAAAGGAGCGAGCGACCACGGTCTCGGGAGGCCGGTCAAGGCCCACATGTAGGCCAGAACCGCAGGAGCCACTCCGAAGGAAATCACGTCCGCGAGCGAGTCAAGCTGAACCCCGAAATCGCTGGTGGTCCCCGTCAGGCGCGCCACCCAGCCGTCCAGCCGGTCGAGGAGCGCTGCGATGAACAGGGCGATCGCCGCCCACTCGAACTCCCCCTGGATGCTGCGTACCACGGCGATATAGCCACACAACAGGTTCCCGGTCGTGAACAGGCTCGGGATGATGTAGGCGCCCCGGCGATAGCGCGTCCTCGTCCTCATGCCCCTCCCAGCCCGGCGGAGGCCGCGGCCCGGTTGGCCCGCTCCCGCGCCAGAATCGAGATGCCCGCACGGACGCGGTCACCGACGGAGACCAGCGGATCGGTCCCGGGCGGCAGGCGAAGGTCGGTGCGGGATCCGAAACGGATCATGCCGATGCGCTCTCCGCGCTGCACGCGGTCGCCCGGACGCTTGGTGCAGACGATCCGGCGCGCCAGCACTCCGGCCACCTGGGTCACCCCGTAGTGACCTGCACCGCTCTGAATCTCGAGGTGATTGCGTTCGTTCTCGAGCGAGGCGCGCGCCTGCCACGCGGGCCGGTAGCGTCCGGCCGTGTGGCGTGCCTCGCGCACGACGCCCGACACCGGCGCGCGGTTGATATGACAGTTCAGGAGAGACAGGAAGATGGAGATGCGCGTGCCTGCGGGGCTGCTCTCCACTGTCGTGACCTGGCCGTCCGCCGGAGAGAGGACGAGCCCCTCCCCCTCGGGGGAGCGTCTTTCTGGATCGCGGAAGAAGAAGGCGACGAAGAGCGCCAGAAGGAAGGGAGGAAGGGCACCCCAGGGACCCAGGCTCAGAACGAGCGGCACGCCGAGGACACCCAGCGCGATCAGGAACGGGACCGCCTGCACAGCCACCGGCATGCTCTGCCCCCGCGGTCGAACAGGGGCGCCGGGACGGCACTCATGGGAACGATCTGCCGCCGGGCCTCCCCTTTCAATGTTCGATGTCGGCACCCGCCCCACGACCGAGGTGCTGTCGGTAGATCGCCTCCATCCGGTCCTTGAGATAGAGTTTTTGTTTCTTGATGTTGACGCTTTCGAGCCTTTCGGTCTCGTCGAGGATGGCCTTGCCTTGAAGCTCCTGAAGCCGGGACTCGCAGCTGGCGTGCTCGGCCAAAAGTCTCCTGAACTCGTCGTCCTTCTCTGCCAGTCTCCGCCTCAGGTCATCTTGGTTGAGCCCCATCGGCCTAAACCTCCTGCTGTTTAAGGATGTTCGAACGAACACGATCGCGAGCCACGATCGACATTTGCGAAAAGTTTACCACTCCGGATCGGCCCGTGCAAGGGACTAATGAGGAGGGAGTGGATCGATCGGGCACACCATGACGATGGCGTCCTCGTGGGTGTCGGTATAGTAGTGCTTGCGGCGGCCGACGGCGACCAACCCGGCCTTCCGGTACAGCCGCAGGGCCGCCTCGTTGCTGGGCCGGACCTCGAGCGTCGCCTCCCGGCATCCCTGTCCGGCGGCGAACCCGAGCAGGAAGCGCAGGAACCTCGTCCCCACCCCCTGGGACCTCCACTGGGGGTGAACCGCAATGTTGTTGATTTTCATCTCCTGGTCGACCACCCAGATGCAGGCGAAGGCGATCACGCGGGGCTCGCCGCGCGCCCGGGCGACGAACAGGCTCGCAT
Organism: Candidatus Polarisedimenticolia bacterium; assembly: GCA_044868745.1. GTDB lineage: Bacteria > Acidobacteriota > Polarisedimenticolia > Gp22-AA2 > Gp22-AA2 > JBIOWS01. Next base: position 7,721 of record JBIOWS010000051.1, on the reverse strand, counting down.
AGGGGTTCTCGAGCAGCTCGTAACGAAAGGACGACTCGCTCCAGGGCGTCGGGAACGATCGGTTCTCGATCTCCAGGACACCCGGGAGGTCCTCCAGGGACATCCGGGAGAAGGTGAACGCCCGGAGCGACCCCCTCCCCTCCCGCCTTCTCAAGATCGACGTCGGGCCGCCTCCGCGTCCGAGGGACGGATGTAATTGGGTCTCAGAGCTCCGGGACGGTATTTCGAGCCCGGGGGGATGACCCCGAAGGCCCATTGAGCGATCGTCCCCGCCAGGAGCGGCGGGGGATCGAGCGTCGTGAATCCCACGCCGATCTCCAGACCGGCCTTCAGGAGCGGGCCGATCCCGTCGCCGACGAGGCACCCCCCCGGGGGCATCTCCCGCAGGAGATCGCCGGGCTTCCAGGATCGATCCTCGGTCGAGCGGAGCAGCGCTCCCTCCTCGACCCCGAAGATCGCCGCGTACACTTCTCCCCGCCCGGCATCGAGGACGGCGCACAGGGCCTGCGGAGGCCCGGGCGGAGCCCGGAGGGCCGCCCGCGCCAGCGCCTCCAGGGTCGAAAGGCCGGCCAAGCCGATATCGAGCGCGTAGGCCAGCCCTTTGGCGGTGGCCATGCCGACGCGCACACCGGTGAACGAGCCGGGCCCGAGCGTCACCCCGACTCCCGAGAGATCGGCGGGTGCGATCCCCTGCTCGCGGATGAGGCGATCGATGGCGGGCAGGAGGTCCCGGGAATGTCCGACGCCTTCCTCCAGAGCCTCCTCACGAGCGATCTGGCCAGCGCGCGACAGCGCGATGCTCCCGTGTCGCGTGGCCGTGTCGAGGCCCAGGAACAGCACGCGACCCTGCCCTCAGCCGCCGGCGGCCAGGCCGCCGCGGCGCAGAAATTCGGTGACCTGGGCCTCCTGGTGCTCCCATTCGAGCAGGAATGCGGCCCCCACCTCGTACCGGCCCGGCTGCTCTTCGATCTCCTCGATCCGTACGACCCTGCCCGTCAGGGTGATCCGCGCGTTGTCCCGCTCGTCCTGGCAGACGATCATCACCTCCTCGCCGATGTCGTAGGGCCGATCGCTCTCGAACAGCAGCCCGCTGCGGCTGATGTTGCGCGGCTCCGAGGGGCCGGCCAGGTGCTGCGGGAGGTCCTCGCCTGCCGGCGTGACGTGGATCCGGATCGGTCGCCGCGACACCTCGAATCGGATGAACGTGCGGCGCTCCCTGTAGTAGACGCCGACCGTGTTTCCGCCCCGCGCCTTGGCCTGGTGCATCGCCTCTTCGGCGCGCCGCACCAGACGATCCGCGATCGCCGCATCGTCGGGGTACTTGGCCATGCCGACGGTGACCGTCATCGAGATCGGCCGCCCATCGATGTCTCTGCGCAGAAAATGTCGCTCGACCTCCTTGCGGATCCTCTCCGCCACGAGAAACGCCCCCATCCGCTCCGTCTCGGGAAGGATCAGCCCGAACTCCTCTCCCGCCAGCCGCGCCGCCATGTCGATGTCGCGGATCTTGTTCTTCAGCAGGATCGCCACCTCGCGCAGCAGGATGTCCCCTACCAAGGTTCCGTACCGATCGTTGATTTCCCGGAAATCGTCGATGTCCATGTAGAGGACGCACAGATCCAGCTCGTACCTCTTCGCCCGGCGCGTCTCCTTCTGCAGGACGGACAGGAACTGGCGCGCGTTCCACAGGCCAGTTTGCGGATCGTGGGGGGCGCTGGGCTCCTGCCGGTCCACGAGAGACAGGTCGATGATCCGCGGGCTGGTGAGCTGGCGGTTGACGTTCACGAAGTAATCCATGACCGCCACCCGGATGCCGATGTCCCGCTGTAGTTTCTGCGCCAGCAGGCGGCGGTGCTTCAGGATCGCCTCCCAGTGCTTACGGGCCTCTCCCTCCTCGAACGACAGGTTGGTCAGGATCAGAAGGAGGGCGGCGTACACCTGGATGCCGCTCTGCGTACGAATCTGATCGAGCCGGCGGAGAATCCGCTCCTCATTGTGCGCATCCTCCTGCAATACCCCGACCAGCTCCTCCTTGTACCGGGACGCCTCCTCCAGAGAGATCATCGCTCCACCCCGAATAGTGCCTTCAGGTCAGCTCGCCGGCGATATTCCCGGGACGCCCCGGCAGGTCGGCGAGCAGCCGGGCGAGGCGCAACCGGGCATCGCCATCTGCCGCGAAGGCGACCGCCGCACGTCCAGAGGCCGCCTGCCCGGGGGCCGGCGCATCGCGCACCCACAGCACGAGCGAGGCGATCGCGACCTGGCGCGGCCTGGGGGAGGTCTCCCTCAAGGTCAGCAGGACCTCGGCCCCGGGGGGGAATCGCTCCTGCGTGGCGAGCAGGGCCCCTCCCAACGACAGGTCCTCGACCTGTGCATCGGTCCGGATCTTTCCCTCGATCGACAGGGTCGCGCAGAGCGCCGTTCCGACCCTTCGACGAGCGTGTCCTCGACGCTCGGCATGGTGCGGTCGGGTTGAACCACCTCCCCGCTCCCGGGCGGCCCGCGCCGCCTCCCGCGCATTCCGCGCCAGGGCTGCGGCGTCCCAGGGAGGCCCGGCGCAGCTCGCCACACCTGCGCTCCAGGGCTCGCCCGTCGACAGGGTCAACGCTCCGCGCAGGCGCTCGGCGGCCTCCAGGGCCCGCTCACGACCGGCCAGAGGAAGGAGAAGGTCGAACTCGCCGGGCGCGCGGCGACGCGCGTGGTCGGTCTCGCGCACCCTGTCCCTCAGACAGGCTTCCGCCGTTCGCATCGCCTCCTCGCTCCCGACCTCGTCCCTGTCGCGCAGGAGGACGACTGCCGCCAGAGGCCGACCGGTGCGCTCACCGCGCTTCGCCTCCAGGTCGCACATCTCGTCGAAGGTTCCCGACTCGAGCCAGTCTCCCGGTAGGATGCGCCGATCCTCGGCTCCCGCGGCAGCCTCACGGAAGGCCGGCTCCCCGATCACCCCCTCGAGATCGTGCAGGTAGTGGAGGGCGGCCACGCCCAGTCCCGGATCCCTGCCGAGCAGCAATTCCAGAGAGGTGCGGTGCTCTTCGATCGCCAGGACGGTTGCCCGGGCCTCCGTCTCGGGCATGTCGATCGGGACGAGTGCGCCCAGGACGGCGCGGAAGGGCTCGATGGCGTGGCGGGAGCCGAGGTCGTCGACCGCCTGCGCAAGACGATTTCCGCGGAACGAAGAGTCGCCGACGACCGCCTGGATCTCCTTCTGGATGGCGCCGCTCAAGTCCTGCGGTTCCACGGCCTCCCTCTGCGGGGACGGATGTTAGCGGGTCCTCCGGCAGACTGTCAACAAACGCGCGGAGCGCCCCCTCGAGTGCCGTAAAGCGGCCGGGGAAAAAGATTTTGACAATTCCTTGACTGCGCCTTATATTACAGAACAGGTGCTGGGAAGTAGAGGAAAGCATGGCGTATCAGAAAGATACATCGCATTATCCCGTCAAGGATCCTCTGTCAGATCGGGAGGTGAAACCCGTGCCCACGGGCTCCGAGATCGTCCAGATGATCGGCAAGCTCCAGGACCTGAGAGGGTTCCGGGATCAGCACTGGGAAGGCAGTTTCGAGGATTACCTTCAGATCGTGCGTCACAACACCAAGGTGACCCGCACTGCGTTCCAGCGCATCTACGACATGATCCTGGCCAAAGGAACGCGCGAGTATTACGAGTACAAGAAGAAGATCGTCCACTACAACTTCTTCGACGACAAGGACCACGGCGGCGTCGACGCCATTTTCGGACTGGACATCGCTTTGATGAAGCTGGTGAACGTGTTCAAGTCCGCGGCCCGACGCTACGGGACGGAGAAGCGCGTTCTGCTGCTGCACGGACCAGTCGGATCCTCCAAGTCCACCATCGTGCGCCTGCTCAAGAAGGGGCTGGAGGATTACTCGAAGACGCCGGAGGGGGCGCTCTACACCTTCGCCTGGGTGATGCAGGGGGAGGCGGGACGCAAGCGCTCCGACCAGACCGTCGAAGTGATCCCGTGCCCCATGCACGAGGATCCTCTGCACCTGGTGCCGCAGGAGCTCCGCCCCGAGGTCCTCAGGACCCTGAACGAGGGACGATCGGAAGGTGATCGCGTGCGGATCGAGGGAGACCTGTGTCCCTGCTGCCGGCAGAACTACAAGGAGCTCAACCTGCGCTACGGTGGCGACTGGACCAAGATCGTCTCGCACGTCCGCGTCCGCCGCGTCATCCTCTCCGAAAAGGACCGCATCGGCATCGGCACCTTCCAGCCGAAAGACGAGAAGAACCAGGACTCCACCGAGCTCACGGGCGATATCAACTACCGCAAGATCGCCGAATACGGATCCGACTCCGACCCGCGCGCCTTTAATTTCGACGGGGAGTTCAATGTTGCCAATCGCGGACTGATCGAGTTCATCGAGGTGCTGAAGCTCGACGTGGCCTTCCTTTACGACCTCCTGGGGGCGTCACAGGAGCACAAGATCAAGCCGAAGAAATTCGCGCAGACCGACATCGACGAGGTGATCATCGGGCACACCAACGAGCCGGAGTACCGCAAGCTGCAGCACAACGAGTTCATGGAAGCATTGCGGGACCGGACCGTGAAGATCGACATCCCATACATCACGAAACTCTCCGAGGAAATCAAGATCTACGAGAAGGATTACAACCCGTCGCGTATCAAGGGCAAGCACATCGCCCCGCACACCCTGGAGATGGCGGCGATGTGGGCCGTGCTGACGCGCCTGGAGGAGCCCAAGAAGGCCGACCTCACCCTGCTGCAGAAGCTTCGTCTCTACAACGGCAAGACGCTCCCCGGGTTCACCGAAGACAACGTCAAGGAGCTCCGTAAGGAGGCGACGCGTGAGGGCATGGACGGCATCTCACCCAGATACATTCAAGACAAGATCAGCAATGCCCTGGTGTCGGACAAGGGAGAGGGGTGCATCAATCCCTTCATGGTTCTCAATGAACTCGAATCGGGCCTGCGGCATCACTCGCTCATTACCTCGGAGGAACTGCGCAAGCGCTACAGGGACCTGCTGGGCGTCGTGAAGCAGGAATACGAGGACATCGCCAAGAACGAGGTGCAGCGGGCGATCTCGGCCGACGAGGAGGCCATCTCCCGCCTGTGCAGCAACTACATCGATAACGTCAAGGCTTACACACAGCGGGAGCGCGTGCGCAACAAGTACACCGGGCAGGACGAGGAGCCCGACGAGCGCTTGATGCGGTCGATCGAAGAGAAGATCGACATCCCCGACAACCGCAAGGACGACTTCCGCCGCGAGATCATGAACTACATCGGCGCCCTGGCGGTCGAGGGCAAGACGTTCAATTACAAGACCAACGAGAGGCTTCACAAGGCCCTGGAGCTCAAACTCTTCGAGGACCAGAAGGACTCGATCAAGCTGACCTCCCTGGTCTCCTCGGTTGTGGACAAGGACACCCAGGAGAAGATCGACGTCGTCAAGAGCCGGCTGAAGAAGGACTACAGCTATTGTGATATCTGCGCGACCGACGTGCTGAACTATGTGGCCAGCATCTTCGCCCGGGGCGACGCGCGCGATTGAAGGGTGGGACATGGATACGCGCCCCTGCCGGGCCGCGGGCGGAAGGTCGCCGCGCGCCCCGTAGGGGCGTTTCTTTCAAGGGATTGTGTCGATGATCCTGAGAATCGAGCAGGACCACAACCGCTTCAAGCAGATCGTCCGCGGTCGCATAAAGAGGGAGCTGAAGAAGTACATCAGCAGCGGCGAGCTGATCGGCCGGCGCGGCAAGGACCTCATCTCCATCCCCCTCCCCCAGATCCGCATCCCCCAGTTCATTTACGGTCAGAAGCAGACCGGCGGGGTCGGCCAGGGAGAGGGAGCCGTGGGCACGGTCCTAGGGGCCGGCGAGGTGGAGGGCGGTCGCCAGGAGGCCGGCAACCAGCCCGGGGATCACATCCTCGAGGTGGATATCTCACTGGACGAGCTGGCCGAAATGCTGGGCGAAGAGCTGGAGCTGCCAGAGATCCGCCCCAAGGGACGCAAGAATATCCTGTCGGCCCGAGACCGGTACACCGGCATCGCCCGCTACGGGCCGGAGACCCTGCGACACTTCAAGAGGACCTACAAGGAGACCCTGAAGCGCAGCATCTCGACCGGCATCTACCGCCCAGACTGCCCGATCCTGATCCCGATCCGCCAGGACAAGCGCTACCGATCCTGGAGGACCTCGGTGCAACCGCAGGCCAATGCCGCCATCCTTTACATGATGGATGTCTCCGGGTCGATGGGCGAGGAGCAAAAGGAGATCGTCCGCATCGAGTCATTCTGGATCGACACCTGGCTGCGGCACCAATACAAGGGGGTCGAGATCCGCTACATCATCCACGACGCCGAGGCGCGCGAGGTGGATCGCGACACGTTCTATCACACGCGCGAATCGGGCGGGACGGTCATCTCCGCCGCTTACAAGCTCTGCTCGAAGATCATGGATCTGGAATACCCGGCCGACGACTGGAACATCTACTGCCTGCATTTCTCGGATGGTGACAACTGGTCGCAGGGTGACACGGAGGAATGCATCTCCATCCTCAAGACGCAGATTCTCCCGCGGGCGAATTTGTTCTGCTATGGCCAGGTGGAGAGCCCCTACGGCACGGGCCAGTTCCTGGTGGACCTGAAGGAAGCATACGCGGAGGACGAACGCGTCGCCCTGTCGAAGATCGAGAACAAGGACGGAATCTACCAATCGATCAAGGACTTCCTGGGGAGGGGGCGATAGGTCATGGGCGCACTCCCGAAGAGCCTGCAGGAGCTCCAGGAGGAGATTGAGACGCACGCCCGGTCCTATGGGCTCGATTTCTTCCCAGTCATATTCGAGAACCTCGACTACCGCGGCCTCAACCAGGTCGCCGCCTTCGGAGGCTTCCCCACCCGTTACCCGCACTGGCGGTTCGGGATGGAGTACGAACATCTCACAAAGTCCTATTCCTACGGACTTTCAAAGATCTACGAAATGGTCATCAACAACGACCCCTGCTACGCCTACCTTCTGGAATGCAACTCGCGCGTCGACCAGAAGCTCGTCATGTCACATGTCTACGCGCACTGCGATTTCTTCAAGAGCAACCTCGCATTCTCCAGGACCAACCGCAAGATGATGGACGAGATGGCCAATCATGCCACGCGGGTCCGCCGGTACATGGACAAGCACGGCGTGGAGCCGGTCGAGAACTTCATCGACAACTGTCTGTCCCTCGAGAACCTCATCGATCCTCACTCCCCGTTTATCGTGCGGGAGAAACCGAAGAGCGAAGACGAGGAGCCGCGGCCCGTCGTGAAGCTCCTGAAGAGCAAATCCTACATGAACGACTTCATCAACCCGCCCAAGATCATCGAGGCACATCGGCGCAAGCTCGACGAGGAGACGCGCCGCAAGAAACGGTTCCCCGAGAACCCCGTGCGCGACGTGTTGAAGTTCCTCATCGATCACTCACCTCTGGAGAACTGGCAGCGGGACGTGATGGCCATCATTCGCGAGGAGGCGTACTATTACGCCCCGCAGGCGCAGACGAAGATCATGAACGAGGGCTGGGCCACCTACTGGCATTCGAAGCTGATGACGGAGAAATGCCTGACCGACTCCGAGGTCATCGACTACGCCGATCACCACTCCGGCACGCTCGGAGGGCGCACGGGACGATTGAACCCGTACAAGCTCGGAGTGGAGTTGTTCCGCAATATCGAGGAGCGCTGGAACAAGGGAC
>JBIOWS010000050.1:0-20321 GCA_044868745.1 Candidatus Polarisedimenticolia bacterium | reverse complement strand
CTACGACCTGATCGACTCCGCGCAGGTGACGCTGACCAACCTGATCCCGACCATGCTCATCTCTCTCCTGGAGGAGGCGGGGCTGCGTGGCCGGCGGTTGCCGTCCCTGCGTCTCCTGCTGAGCGGGGGTGCTCCGATCACACCACGCGTCGTGGCCCGGATCGGGGAAGTCCTCGGCTGCGAGTACGCACAGACCTACGGCCTGACCGAGACTTCGCCGTTCCTGACCTTCTCACGGCTCCAAGCAGGCGAGCGGGGGCTGCCGGCGGAGGATCGGGCTCGCTCCCTGGCACGCGCGGGCCGGGCGGCGCGCGGCGTCGAACTGCGGGTCGTTCAGCCGCCAGGGTCGGCGTCGTTCGAGGACGTGCCGCACGATGACACCACGGTCGGCGAGGTGGTGGTCCGCGGCCGCACGATCACCCCGGGCTACTGGCGCGATCAGACGTCGACCCGTGAGGCCTTCCTCGGAGGCTGGTTCCACACCGGAGACCTGGCGACGATCGATCGCCGCGGCTCCGTGAGTCTGGTCGACCGCCTCAAGGATGTGATCATCAGCGGAGGAGAGACGGTCTACAGCACCGAGGTGGAGAACGTCCTGTACGCCCATGAGGCGGTCCGCGAAGCGGCGGTCTTCGGCGTCCCGGACGATCGGTGGGGGGAGGCAGTGCGGGCCGCGGTCGTCCTGGCGGCCGAGGGCGCGGCCTCCCCGGAGGATCTGATCGCCTTCGTGCGCGGGCGGCTGGCGCATTTCAAGTGCCCACGCGCGCTCGACATGCACGCCGCCCTGCCGCGCACCGGATCGGGAAAAATCGACAAGAAGGCTCTGCGCGAGCCGCACTGGCGCGGCCGGAACCGTCGGATCAACTGAGCCTCAATGCTCGTTGGAGGGAGACCGCGGGGCGCGCAGGAAACGGGCGACCTCGTCGATCGAGCCCGTGCTCCGGCAGGGGGGGAGCGACGCCAGGAAAGAAGGGCCGTAGGAGCGCGTCCTGAGACGGGGGTCCAACACCGCCACGAGCCCCCTGTCCTCGCGGCTGCGGATGAGCCTGCCGAACCCCTGACGGAAGGTGAGGATCGCATCCGGCAGGCTGTCCTCCGAAAAGGGATCGCCGCCGCGGCCCCGGATCGCCTCCGCGCGCGCTTCGGCGATCGGATGGTCGGGGACCTCGAACGGCAGGCGGGTGATGATCACACAACGCAGGGCGTCTCCGGGAACGTCCACACCCTGCCAGAAGGTCAGCGTGCCGAGCAGGACCCCCCGCCGGGTCATCCTGAACGATTCGAGGATCGACGAGGCCACGCCCGGCTCATGCTTGAACAGCTTCAGATCGGCGAGGGACGGGTCGGCCGACAGCGCATCATGCACGCGCCCCAGCAGGGCATAGGAGGTGAACAGGACGAAAGCACCGCCGTCCGAAGCGCGCAGGAGGTCCCGGCACTGCCGGGCGACGGCCAGGGCGAAATCGCCCGGGGAGGAGACCGGATCGGGCATCTCCACCGGCAGGTAGAGAAGCGCCTGCGTCTCGAAGTCGTACGGCGACCCGAGCACCGCTTCGGAGGCGGAGACGATCCCCAACCGGCGCCGCGCGTGGGCGAACGACCCGGCGGCGGTCATCGTGGCCGATGTCAGGATCACGCGCCGGGGGCCGTCGAACAGCCGCGACCGCAGGACGGCAGCCACCTCGATCGGGGCGGCGTGCAAGGTCGAACCGTCCCGGAGAGGGAAGGACTCCACCCAGTAGACCGCGTCCGGCATCCGCTGCTCCAGGAAAAGAGTGATCCGCTCTCGAAGATCCCGCGCCCGGGCCGCCAGCGACGAGAGCGCCAGCGACTCCGAGGGCTCTTTTTCGGCGCGCGAACGCTCCGACAGGCTGCCTTCGAGCTCCTCGAGGGGCCCGCGCAGCCGGTCCTCGATCAGGCCGGGGTGGCGCACCCGGACGATCCGTGTCGGCGGGTCCGATCGTCCCGGAGCGCTGTCGCCGCGGCCGCGGTCCGCCGCCAGCGACTCGGCCTCACGGTGCACCTCCTCGAAGAACGACTCGGCGGCCTCGCGGACCACACTCGCGGCACCTGCCAGCGCCTCGGTCAGCTCTTCGGGTCGCGCCCTGCGGCCGGTGCTCCGGCGCCGTCCGGCGCGCCGGGAGAAGCCGAGGTCCTCGAGGAGGCGAGCCACGCCGCGACGGGACACGGCGACGCCGAACTGGGAGATGACCGCCTCCTCGACGCGGTGCGCCTCGTCCAGGATCGCGACCGCATGGGCGGGAAGAATGCGGCCGCCGGTGGCCAGGTCGAGGAAGAAGAGGGCATGGTTCACGACCAGGATGTGCGCCTCGCGCGATCGCAGCAGATCCCGGCGGTAGAGGCAGGTCTCCCAGAACGGGCCGCGGGATCCGAGACAGAGGTCGCGGTCGCGACGGACCCGGCTCCACAGCGCTTCGGGGACGGCGAAGGGGATCTCGGATCTCAGCCCCGATGGAGCGCTCCCCGCGTGGCGGACCAGGCGGCGGAGGAACGCCTCCGAACGGCCGTCGGGCAACCCCCCCTGCCTCAGTCCGATCTCCTGCAGCCGCTGCACGCACAGGTAGTTCTCGGATCCCATCAGCAGGGCGTGCCGGAAGGCGATCCCCTCGGGCCGCAAGGCTCTCTCCAGGAACGGCAGATCCTTGCGCGCCAGCTGCTCCTGGAGGGCGCGCGTGTGCGTGGAGATCACGACCCGACAGTCCTCGAGATCGCTCCCACCGTTCCGCGTCGCCCAGAGGACCGCGGGGGTAAGATAGGCGAGCGACTTTCCGACCCCGGTCCCCGCCTCCACCAGGAGATGCCGCCCCTCGGCGAGAGCCCGCGTGACCTCCATTGCCATGCGCGTCTGCTCGGGTCGAGGCTCGAAGGTCGGGAGGGCCCTGGCCAGCGGCCCATTCCGGGCGAAGAGCGCGGCGACGTCCACCGTCGGTCCCACGCGCTCAGTTCATGCGGGGGACGAGGCGCTTGAGGATCGCGACACGCTCGCGGATCTGCGGCGCGTCCGGCGCGCCGGGCGCGGCGCGCAGGTAGGCCTCCAGATCGTCCACCGCCTGGGCGAGACAGGCGAGGTGGTAGTAGATCAGCCCGCGGTCGCGCATCTCGGCCGGGCTGTCCGGCGAGACGCACAGGAGGAGCTGCTGGACCTTGAGCGCCATGTGGAAGTCGCGCTGCCTCTGGTAGATCGCCTTCAGATTGTCGAGCATGCGCTCCAGGATCTCCTTCGTGCGGGCTCTCTTGAGGAACTCGGGACGGAACTCCAGCTTTCCTTCGTACATGTCCCGCAAGCGCTCGCGGCATTCCGTCTCGCTGAGGACTTGGCCCCGGTTGAAGGGATCGATCAGGATCTCCTCCTCGGTCTCCCTCCCCGTGTAGCGCACCAGGAAGTGCCCCGGAAAGGAGACCCCCGCGAGCGGGCAGCCGATGCGCTTGCCGACCTCGAGATAGACGGTCGAGAGGCTGATCGGGATCCCGATCCGCCGATCCAGGACGTCGTTCAGGAAAGAGTTGCGCGGGTCGTTATACTCCTCACGGTTGCCCCGGAACCCCATCTCCTCGAACAGCAGACGATTCAGGTGGGCGATCTGGCTCACCCCTCCTTCGCCCCCTTTCATGCGCGACAGGATCGATTCTCCCATGTCGTCCAGGCGACCCAGGTAGCGTCCGACATCGAGATTGGGATATTCCTCTCGGGCGATCAGGAGGGCCGCGTGCGCCAGATCGATGGCGTCGTCGGGCAGCGTCAGGAGGGCGGCGAAAGCCCTGCGGGAGGGGTCGATCTCGGACATCGAAGCATCCTGTGTCACGGCATCTATCTTACCCGCCTCCGCGGGTCTGAGGTATCCCCACTCTCGCGTGGCGGGCCGCGGCGCGTCGCGGCACATGCTCGCTCGCGCGGGCTCTTGGATGCCTCTCTCGCGCGCCTGGCGCGGCTCGAAATCGCCACGCCGCGCCGCGGCCCGCCACGTGTCGCCCGGGTCCCCTCATAAGCCTCATCCCAGATCCACGGCGGGGCGCAGCCGCCGGATACAGCTCGCCAGACGACCTGCTTACCCCTCCCGGCACCTCCCGCCCCAGGGTCATCCAGCTCCGCGTCCAGCGTTCCCCGGGCCGTGTGAGACCTCACGTCCCGGGCCCCGCCGCGCGGTCCCCAGCGCGGTGGGCGGACGCGAGGCGAGCCGAGGGGAGACGTCGCGCAGCGACGCCGGACCCGGGCCCGGCGGGCGCAGGGCACGGCGCCTCAAACTGGGGATACCTCAGTCCGCGGGTCCATTGACAACCCACTGGGCCGCCTTTATTCTCGGCCGGCATGCCGCTCTCCGCCCCGCTGGCTCTCAGCCTGTTCTATCTCACATCGTTCGCCGTGCTCGGCGCTTACCTGCCGTACTTCAATCTGTACCTGGAAGGGATCGGCTTCTCGGGGCTGCAGATCGGCATCGTCAGCGCCCTCCTGCCGCTGTGCAGCGCCCTGGTGCCCACGGCGGGCGGGGTGCTGGCCGATCGCCTCGGGCGCCGGCGGGGCCTGGTCGTTCTCTCCTGCCTCCTGGCGCTTCTGACCTTCGGGCTGGCCCTGGGCGCGCGTCGCTTCGCCAGCGTGGCGCTGGTGATCGGGACCTTCGCGGCGCTGCGCGCGCCGGCCCTGCCGCTGGTCGAGGCGAGCGCGATGGAAATCTCCGAGACTGGGGGCCCGCACTACGGACGCATGCGGGTCTGGGGCTCGGTCGCCTTCATCGTCCTGGCGGTCGGCGCGGGGCGCGCGGTGGGGCTCTGGGGGGCGGGGACGATCCTCTACATCATCCTCGGGCTCCTGGCGCTCAACCTGGTGTCCGCCCGGCTGCTCCCGGGAGACTCGGCTGGGGCGGCACGAAAGCGGCCCACCGGCGGTCTCGCGGCGTTCGTGTTCAGCCCCAGGGCCCTGCCGTTCCTCGTCGCCTGCGTCGTGTCGCAGGCCGCGCATGGCCCGTACTACGTCTTCTACAGCATCCACCTGCAGGCGTCCGGCTACCGGCCTCAGTCGATCGGCGTGCTCTGGGGGCTGGCGGTCGGCTGCGAGGTGATCGCCATGCTCCGCATGCCGGCGATCCTGAAGCGCTTCGGGACACTGCCGATCATGGCCGCCTGCCTGCTTCTGGCTTCTTTCCGCTGGTGGATCTGCGCGGTCACCGTCCGTCCCGCAGCGATGGCGGCGGCGCAGGCGCTGCACGCCGCGACCTTCGCCGCCTTCCACGTCGCCGCGGTGACGCACACCCACCGTTTGTTCGGTGAGGACCGCCGCGCGAGCGGCCAGGCGGTCTATGGATCGGCCACCTACGGATTGGGGAACGCCCTGGGGATGATCGCCAGCGGGTTTTTCTCCGCCCGCACGACGATTCCCGGCCTGTACTCCTATGCCTCCTGGGTCGCGCTTCTGGGCGGCTTCGTCGTATTCGCGGCCGCGCGCCGGGAGATCCGGGCGGCGCGCGGAGTACAATGAGACTTCCACGCATGGCTGGGGGACAATGAGCGAAGGAAACGCCAGGCAGACCGGCGGGCGGCCGAAGCGGATCCGGATCGGCCACAGCCCCGACCCGGACGACGCCTTCATGTTCTACGGCCTCGCCTCCGGCCGGGTGCCGACGCGGGGGTACGAGGTCATCCAGGTCCTGAAGGACATCGACGGCCTGAACCGGCTGGCGATCGAGGGGGAGATCGAGGTCACGGCGGTCTCGATTCACGCCTACGCTCACATCGCCCCCCGCTACGCCCTGCTGTCGTGCGGGGCCAGCATGGGCGACGGCTACGGACCGATCGTGGTGACGCGCGGGCCCGCCTCCGTCGAGGATCTGCGGCGAATGACGATCGCCGTCCCCGGGTCTCTCACCTCTGCCACCCTGGCGCTGCGACTGGCGCTGGGAGAGGTGCGGACGAAGACGCTCCCCTTCGACACAATCCTGCAGGCGGTCGGGCGTGGAGAGCTCGAAGCCGGCCTGCTGATCCACGAGGGACAGCTGACCTACGGCGCCTCCGGGTTGCACAAGGTGCTCGATCTGGGAGACTGGTGGCTGCGCGAGTCGGGGCTCCCGCTGCCGCTTGGAGGAAACGCCGTTCGGCGCGATCTCGGTTGTGAGGCGATCGCCGAAATCGGCTCGATGCTTCGATCGAGCATCGAGTTCGGCCTGGCGAACCGGCAGGAGGCGCTGACCTATGCCCTCGAATTCGGGCGGGGCATCGGCAGGCCCCTGGCCGATCGGTTCGTCGGCATGTACGTCAACGACTACAGCCTCGATTACGGTGAGAAAGGGCGCCGGGCCATCGAGACCTTCCTTGCCCGCGGCCACCAGGCTGGGCTGATCCCACGCCGAGTTCCGATCGAGTTCGTGGGATGACCTGCGTGCAGGCCAGAGGCGACACCCCGGCCCCGGATCCGGCGGCAGCGTACCGCGCGGCCGGAACCGGCGCGATCCTGGCGGACCGGTCCGATCTGGGGCGTCTGTCGATCCGGGGGCGCGACGCCCTCGACCTCCTGCACCGACTGACCACCAACCGGGTCAAATCCCTGCGAGCGGGGGAGGGGGCCGCCACCGTCCTCACCACCGCGAAGGGTCGCATCCTCGACCTCGTCATGCTCCATGTCCTGGAGGAGGAGATCCTCTGCCTGACCGGACCGGGGCGCGCCGCCCGGGTCAAGGACTGGATCGATCGCTACACCTTCAGGGAGGATGTCGGTGTGGAGGACCAGAGCCTCGGACGGGGCACGCTCGGGGTCTTCGGTGCGCAGGCGGCCCGGTCGATCGGGACACTGTTCGGAGAGGCCGCGGCCGTGCGGCCGCTTCACCACCCGCTCCGCGTCGCTCTCGACGCGGTCCAGGCGATCCTCACGCGCACCTTCCCGCTGGCCGGGGAGGGGTACCACATCACGACGGCGTCGGCCTCCCTGCCGGCCCTGCGCGACGGCCTCCTGCGGGCCAGCGCCCACCTCGTGCCGGCGGGCGCCGCCTGCCTGGAGGTGCTGCGCATCGAGGCGGGCTTGCCGTCCTCCGGCCACGAGCTGACCGAAGACTACAATCCTTGGGAGGCCGGCCTGAGCGACGCCGTGTCGCTCGACAAGGGCTGCTACGTCGGCCAGGAAGTGATCGCCCGGCTGAACACCTACAAGAAGGTGTCGAAGCGGCTTGTCCGTCTGCGCATCCCGGGCGGCGATCCCCCCGCCACCGGATCGCCGCTCGTCAGCGCCGGTGCGACGATCGGCACTCTGACCAGCGCGGCCGCCGTGCCCGGCGAGGGACGGGTGGTCGGGCTCGGGTACGTGCGCGACGAGGACGCGGCCCCTGGCAAGGAGATCTGCATCGGCGCACCGGAGTCGGGGCCCGCGGCCCGGGCGACGATCGTCGGGCTGGCCCGGTGAGGCGGTCGGTCTTGCGGGCGCACCGAGCGAAAACCGCCTGCCTGCTCGTCGGTCACGGCAGCCGTGTGAGACGGGCCAACCAGGTCCTTGACCGCGTGAGGCGGGCCCTGCGCCGCAGGTTCGGACCTTTGGTGGTCGCCTGTTACCTCGAGGCGGCCAGGCCGGGCGTCCAGCGCAGTGTGGATCGCTGCGTCGCGCGTGGGGCCGGCAGGATCCTCTTCGTGCCCTACTTCCTTTACCTCGGCGGTCACGTGGGCCAGGACCTGCCGAAGGAGATCGCCCGGGCCCGCAGCCGCCATCCCGGCCTTCAGGTAAGGATGGCCGGCCATCTCGGCTACGATCGGCGCCTGGTGTCGATCGTCGCCGACCGTATCCGCAGCGCACTCCGTCGCAGCCGGTGGGTCTGAGCCCTGTGCTAAGATGGCGCGCCGCGCAATGACACACTGAGCAACGTGGAGGCGAAGGCGCGCATGGCGTCGGGAAGACAGGCATCGGTCGAGGCGGAGCCCCGGAACGTCGTGATCCTCGGGACCGGCTGCGCCGGCCTCACGGCGGCAATCTACGCCGCCCGCGCCAACCTGCGGCCTCTGGTGATCGAGGGGCACGAGGCGGGTGGCCAGCTCAGCCTGACGACGGACGTCGAGAACTTCCCCGGATTTCCCGAAGGGATCCTCGGTCCGGAGCTGATCGAGAAGATGCGCCGGCAGGCGGCGCGCTTCGGGGCGGAGTTCATGAGCGGCGCGGCGAGCGCCGCCGATCTCTCCCGGCGCCCTTTCCGCCTCACCGTGGACGGTCAAGGAGATCGCTTCGCCAGGACGTTGATCATCGCCTCGGGGGCCTCGGCCCGTCTCCTCGGCCTGCCCTCCGAGAAGCGCCTGCTGGGCCACGGTGTCTCCACCTGCGCCACCTGCGACGGGTTCTTTTTCCGGGCCAAGGAGATCGTGGTGGTCGGCGGCGGCGACTCCGCGATGGAGGAGGCGATCTTCCTCACCAGGTTCGCGACCAAGGTCAACGTCATCCACCGCCGTGGCGCGCTGCGCGCCTCGAAGATCATGCAGGATCGGGCGACCCAAAATCCCAAGATCGCCTTCGTGTGGGACAGCGCTGTGGAGGAGATCCTGGGAAAGGAGAGGGTCGAGGGCGTCCGGCTCAAGAACATCGGGACCGGACGGACCTCCGAGTTGAAGGTGGAGGGCGTGTTCATCGCCATCGGCCACGTTCCGAACACGCGCATCTTCGAAAGCCAGCTCGACCTGGACAAGAACGGCTACATCATCACGACCGGTCAGTCGAAGACGAACGTCCCCGGCGTTTTCGCTGCGGGGGACTGCCAGGACCGCGTCTATCGCCAGGCGGTCACGGCCGCCGGCAGCGGCTGCATGGCGGCCATGGACGCCGAACGCCTGCTGGAGGAGGAAGGGCACTGAGCCATATGCTCGAGGACCTGCTGGAGTCGATCGCTCGCGCTCTGGTCCTGCTGAAGAAACGCCCCGAAGCAGCCTACGCCTCAGACGTTGAGAACCTGCTGCGTGTGAAGCGCATCCTGGAGGGCCTGGATCCGGACGAGATCGAGGCGTTGCTGGAGGAGGAGGAGTAGCGGCAGAGCTGCCCGGGGGACGGTCGACTCCGCGCCACTCCAGCTCGCCGGGGCACCGCAGGCGGATGACCCTCCCAAGTGAGAAGGTCCCTCCGGAGGGGAAGGCTGGTGCCGGAGGCGGGATTTGAACCCGCATGCCTTTTGGGCGCCACCCCCTCAAGATGGTGTGTCTGCCAGTTCCACCACTCCGGCACGGGGTGGGCGGCGGCTGCCGCCCGGTTCGTCAGGAGGTTACGCGAGCGCTAGTCGTTCTGTTGCGGCTTCGCCGGCTCGGGGGCTTTCTCTCCGCCCGCGGCAGGCGATTCTTTCTCGCCCGCCGCTTTCCCGCTCTCCGTAGCCGGCTCCGCGCCCGCGTTGCCGGCCGCCGGGGCCTTGGGGGCCTCGACCGGCGGGAGAGCGGTCTCCAGAACCGATCCGCCCCGCCGCGATCCGAGAAGAGCCAGGCCGAGCGAGGTGAGCATGAAAAGCACCGCCGCCGTGGTGGTGGCCTTGGTCAGGAAGGTGGCCGCTCCCCGGCTCCCCAGCGCGGTCTGGCTGCCGCCACCTCCAAACGCTCCCGCCAGGTCGGCCGCCTTGCCGCTCTGCAGCAGGACCACCATGATCAGGACGAGACAGACGATGATATGGACGATCACCAGCAAAGTAACCATGATCCCGCGTACCCTAACACAGTCCGATCGAAACCGGCAAGCCTCCGGATTCAGGCTGGTTGACGCGATCGGGCGATGCGGGCGAAATCGTCCGCCTGGACCGAGGCACCCCCGACCAGCACCCCGTCGACGCCCGCAGCGCCCATGAAGGTGTCGATGTTCGACGGCGAGACGCTCCCGCCGTATAGGATTCGCACCTCCGAGCCGGGGTCACCGAACAGCCGGCGCAGCTCCGCGCGTATGAGGGCGTGCATTTCCGACACGTCGGCGGGGGCCGCGGCCTTGCCGGTCCCGATGGCCCAGATCGGCTCATAGGCCAGCGCGACGTTGGAGACCTCTCCCCTGGAGATTCCTTCCAGAGCCCGCGCCACCTGCGATCGGACCTTCCCGTGCGCCCGGCCGGACTCGCGCGCGCCCTCCTCCTCACCGACGCAGACCACCGGCTTGAGGTCGGCGCGGAGAGCCGCTTTCGCTTTACGAGCGACCATCAGGTCGGTCTCCGACAGGTGGCGACGACGTTCCGAATGGCCGACCAGGACATAGGCCACGCCGAGCTCCTGGAGCATGGCCGGCGACACCTCCCCGGTGTAGGGCCCCTGGTCTTCCCAGAAGAGGTCCTGCGCTGCCAGGCGCAGGGGCGTGCCTTCGAGGATCGCTCCGACCGCCGACAGCGCGGTGAACGGCGGCGCCACAGCGACCTCGCGGTCGGCGAGATCGGGCAGGCGCGGGAGCAGGTCGCGCGCGAGGGCGACGGCCTCGGAGGCGGTCAGGTACATCTTCCAGTTGCCGATGATGAGCCGTGCGGCTCGAGGCGCGCCCATCATCGCGCCCGGACCGGGTCGCCCGGGAGCGGCTCGGCAGGGGAGTCGCTCAGCGCGCAGAGCCCGGGCAAGTCGATGCCGGACAGGAACTCGAGGGCGGCCCCTCCGCCCGTCGAGACGTGCGCGAAGCGGGAGGCCAGGCCGAGCCGGTTCACCGCGGCAATCGAATCGCCGCCGCCGACGACGCTGAACGCCTCGACCGCCGCGACGGCGCGGGCCAGCTCGCGCGTGCCTTCGTCGTAGGGCGGGATCTCGCACAGACCGAGCGGGCCGTTCCAGAAGAGGGTGCGCGCGGAGGCGATCTCGTGCGCGAACGCTTCGCGCGTGCGGGGACCGATGTCGAGACCCACCTGGCCGGGCTCGATGGGCGACCCGGCCGTGACCCGCGTGGCCTCGCCCGGCGACGGCGAGCGGGCCACAACGTGGTCGATCGGCAAGTGCAGGCGGACCCCCCGGCTCCTGGCCCGCTCCATGATCGTGCCGGCCTGGTCCAATCGATCCTCCTCGACGCGCGACGACCCGACCGGGACGCCCCGCGCCTTCATGAAGGTGTAGGCCATCGCGCCGCCGATCAGCAGAGCATCCACCTTGCCCATCAGGCCGAGGATCAGGTCGATCTTGTCCGAGACCTTCGCTCCTCCGAGCATCGCCACGTACGGCTTCTCCGGACAGTCGCGCAGCCTGGAGAGCGCCTCGACTTCTTTCTCCATGAGGAGACCGGTCGTCGACACCGACAGGTGGCGCGTGATGCCGACCACGGAGGCGTGCGCCCGGTGCGCGCTGCCGAACGCGTCGTTGACGTAGAGATCGGCGAGGGCCGCCAGCCCCCGCGCGAAGGAATCGGCGTTCTCCTCCTCCTCGGCGTGGAAGCGCAGATTTTCCAGGAGGAGAACCTCCCCCTCCGGAAGGTGATGTGTCATCGACTCGATCGCCTCCCCGGCGCAATCGGGCGCCATTCGTACCGGAGTGCCGAGGAGCGCGGCCAGGTGCCCGGCGACCGGGCGCAGGCTCATCTCGGGGACCGGCCGGCCGCCGGGACGACCCAGGTGCGATGCGAGCACCGGCCGCGCGCGCCGCTCCAGCAGGAGTCTGAGGGTCGGCAGCGAAGCGCGCACCCGGGTGTCGTCGGCAACAGCGCTCCGCGCGATCGGCACGTTGAAGTCGACGCGCACGAACACGCGCTTGCCGCGCACCGGGATGTCGCGGACGGAGATCTTGCGGGCCAGCGCCACCTCAGCTCCCTCCGGCGTCGCGGCGAGCCAGGTGGCGCATCAGGTCGGCCAGCCGATGAACATAGCCGGACTCGTTGTCGTACCAGGCGAAGACCTTCAGGAACGTCCCCCCGTCCAGGGCCAAAAGCGGTCCGTCGATGATGGCCGAACGGGGGTCGCCGAGATGATCGATCGAGACCAGCTCGTCTTCAGAGTAGCCCAGGATGCCCCGCAGGCGCGTCTCCGCCGCCTCACGCAGGGCGGCGCGCACGGCCGGCAGCGTCGCGGGGCGGCGCAGCAGCACGGTCAGGTCCAGGAGCGACACGGCGGCCGTCGGCACGCGAATCGCGCGGCAGCGCAGCCTGCCTGCCAGGGCAGGCATCACCCGCGTGACGGCGTCGCCGGCGGTGGTGGAGGTCGGGATCATCGACAGCCCCGCTGCCCGCGCCCGCCTTGGATCGCGGTGCGGCGCATCCACCAGGACCTGGTCGTTCGTGTAACAGTGCACCGTGGTCATCGCGGCCCGCTCGACGCCGAACGCCTGATCGATGACCGACAGCACCACGGCCAGACCGTTGGTGGTGCAAGAGGCGTTCGAGACGACGCGGTGGCGCTCCGGGTCGTACTCGGCGTGGTTCACGCCGTAGCAGACGGTGAGATCGGCATCCGCGGAGGGCGAGGTGATGATGACCCTCCGGGCGCCGGCGCTCAGGTGACCGGAGGCCGCGGAGCGCGCCTTGAACAGTCCGGTCGATTCGAGCACCACATCGACGCGCGCCTCGCCCCAGGGGATCTCCGAAGGGACGCGGATCCGGCTGCAGCGGATCGATCGGTCGCCGGCCCGGATCGCCTCCCCTTCGGCGCGCACCTCCAGGTCCAGCCTGCCGAAGAGGGAGTCGTGCCGGAGCAGGTGCGCCAGAATCCCGGGCTCGGCCAGGTCGTTGACCGCCACGACCTGCAGGTCGTCATGGAGCAGGGCCAGACGGAGGAAGCCGCGGCCGATGCGGCCGAGCCCGTTGATGCCGATTCGGATCGCCATCGCACCCTCCTCGCCTGCAGCCCAGTATACCGCGGCCGCCCGCGCCGCCTCCGGACGGGCGCGGCCCCGACCTGCTGAGGCATCTCCAGTTTGAGGCGCCTGCCCTGCGCCCGCCGGCCACGGGTCCGGGTCGCTGCGCGATCCTCCCCTCGGCTCGCCTCGCTCCGCCCGCCGCGCCGCGGCCCGCCAAGCGATAGCGTGGATACCTCAGGCCGACGTGCGCTTGACGGGGCGCGATCGGGACGTGTAGGATGCGCCCCGCCGCGCTCGACGCCGACATGCCGATCCCTCCTTTGGTGACCCGTATTTTCGACCCGGACCGGCGCGCGCGCGGTGGGAGGCAGCGCCCGTCTGTGGCGATGATCGTCTGGCTCCTGGCGTTGTCGTGCACGGCGGCGCCTCGCGGGAATGCTCCCGCGGCGGGCGCCGGCGAGGCGGCACGGCCGTCCCCCGGCTCCGGGGATCCGCGGCGGGCCGAGGTTCGCTTCCCGAGCGGACGGTCGTTCGTGGCGGAGATCGCCGACACGCCTCTCCGCAGGCAGGAAGGGTACATGTTCCGCAGGGAGGTGGCGGAGCAGGAGGGGATGATCTTCGTGTTCCCGGATTCCGATTTCCATGCGTTCTGGATGAAGAACACTCTCGTTCCCCTCGACATGATTTGGATGGACGACGACTTCATGGTGATCCACATCGAACCCTCCGTGCCGCCCTGCAAGGCGGATCCGTGCGCCAGCTACGGTCCGCCCCGCAGGAGCCGCTACACGCTCGAAGTGCGGGCGGGAAGCGCCGCGCGCGAGGGTCTCGCGGTGGGTGATCGACTGCGGATCTCATTTCCGCAACGGGCCGACTGAGAATCGCCGCGCGTCAAGGAACCGGCGGAAGACGCGGCCCCGTGATAGTCCTTGACCGCGCGACCGGTTCGCCGTAGAGGATCGGGCACCTATCGAGATTCCAGGAGGTGACGGATGAAGTTTTTCCTGCACAGCCTCTTCGCGATCGCGACCCTGGTGTTCGGCTTCCTGCTGGGGGTGAGGTACCAGGCACGCGTGGAGAGCCTGAGAGAGATCCACACTCTCGTCCGGGTGCAGAAGAACAAGATCGAGGAGCTGCGAGCGGAGAACCTCCGCCTGCACACCGACGTGCTGGTGCGTGACTTCCTGGATCGGGCGCGGATCCGCCTGCCCAACGAGACGGTGGAGCACATCGCCGCCTCCGTGCACGCGGCCTCGAGCAAGTTTCAGCTCCCGCCGGAGATGATCCTGGCGGTCATCCGCATCGAGAGCGCCTTCGACGTCAACGCCCTGTCCAACAAGGGGGCGGTGGGGTTGATGCAGATCCTGCCGTCCACGGCCCAGGAGATCGCCCAGGAGCTGCGCATGGAGTGGAGGGGCGAGGATCTCCTGCGCGATCCCTCCGCGAATATCCAGATGGGGGCGTACTATCTCACCAAGATGATAGGGCAGTTCAACGATCTGGCCGTGGCGCTGACCGCCTACAACCACGGTCCGGGGCGCATCGCGGACATGAACGCGGCCAAGGTCGGCCTGCCAATGGATTACGCCGAGAAGGTCCTCAGCTACTACACTCCTTAAGGCCCGACCGTCGGCCGTTCCAAAGGACCGGCGCCGTTGACACCCTCCGGCCGCCGGTGCTAACTTACGCCTCGCGGTGCGGGCCCGCGGCGACGCCAGCGGGCGGTTGAGGGAGGCGGCGGCGTGGTCGAGTACGCACCCATCCTGATCTTCCTCGCGGTGGCCACGGTGTTCCCGGTGGCGACGCTGGTGATCGCCGCGATCCTCAGGCCGAGCAGCTACGACAAGACGAAGGTCGAGGCATACGAGTGCGGCGTGCCTCCCAGCGGCGAAGCGCGGGCCCGTTACCCCGTGCGCTTCTATCTCATCGCCGTGCTGTTCGTCGTGTTCGACGTGGAGACGATCTTCCTGTTCCCGTGGGCGGTGAAATACCGGGCGCTGGGACTGTTCGGGTTCATGGAGATGCTCGTCTTCCTCGGGATCCTGATCGTCGGCTTCGCCTACGCCTGGAAGAAGGGAGCGCTGGAGTGGGTCTGATTGAGGGTCGCTTCGAGCAGAACATCATCACCACGTCGATCGACAAGCTCTTCAACTGGGCCCGCAAGTCGGCGTTGTGGCCCATGTCGTTCGGACTGGCGTGCTGCGCCATCGAGATGATGGCGACGGTCGCGTCCCGCTACGACATCGATCGCTTCGGCGCCGGCGTGTTCCGCGCCACGCCGCGGCAGTCGGACGTGATGATCGTGGCCGGGACGGTGTGCGAGAAGATGGCCCCGGTCATCAAGCGGCTGTACGACCAGATGCCGGACCCGAAGTGGGTGATCTCGATGGGCGCCTGCGCCACCTGCGGGGGGCCGTTCCCGACCTACAGCGTCGTCCAGGGGGTGGACCGGATCGTCCCCGTGGATGTCTACATCCCGGGATGCCCGCCGCGGCCGGAAGCCCTCCTCTACGGATTCCTCAAGCTACAGGACAAGATCGACAGGATGAGCGTCGCCAGGCGGGTGACCGCCTGAGCGAGAACCATCGGCGCGATTCCAGGGACAAGGGCGCGGGCTCGAGGCGCGCGTCCGCTTGTGAAAAAAGGCGCGAGCGGCATGACTGACGAGAAGAAGGACGCACCGCCGCCGCCCCCGGCGGAGGCCAAGTCTGCGGCGGCCGCGCCCCCCAAGGCCGCGCCTCCGAAGGAGAATCCTCTCAAGGCGCCGGTCGCCTCGAAGGCGGTCGACAGGCTCCGGGAGCGCTTCGCCGATGATGTCGTCGAGGTGTCCTACTACGCCGGAGAGGCGATCGTCCGGATCGGCAAGGAGCGCTTCCAGGAGTTGGCCCGCTTCCTGCGCGACGACCCGGGGCTCCGCTTCGATTTCCTCAGCAACCTCTCGGCCGCCCACTGGCCCCAGAGACCGAAACAGTTCGAGGTGGTCTACCACCTCTACTCGATCCCTCTGAGACACCGCGTCACGCTGAAGCTCGACGTGGCCGAGGCGGAGGAGGCCCCGACGGCCTGCGGCGTCTGGGCCACGGCGAACTGGCACGAGCGGGAGGCATTCGACCTGTTCGGGATCCGCTTCACGGGCCACCCCGACCTGACGCGCATCTTGATGACCGACGAATGGAAGGGCCATCCGCTGCGCAAGGACTACCCGCTCGAGGGCAAGCCGGAGGACCACCTCCAGTACCGCGCTGTCAGCACCGCGCAGCACGTCTACAAATACGACAAGGCCCCCATCAAGGGATTCGGCTGGACGAAGGAGGTGGAGAAGACGGGGGAGGGCCACGGCTGATGTTCCGCACCCAGGAGATGGACATCAACATGGGGCCGCAGCACCCGTCCACGCACGGGGTGCTGCGGTTGAAGCTCACCCTCGACGGGGAGGTGATCAACGAGGTTCGTCCGATCATCGGCTACCTGCACCGAGGCGTCGAGAAGCTCTGCGAGCACCGCACCTACCCGATGATCGAGCCGCTGACCGACCGCCTGGACTACGTGGCGGCCGTCTCGGAGAACCTGGGGTACTGCTCCGCCGTCGAAAAGCTCATGGGCGTCCAGGTCCCGCCGCGGGGCCAGTACATCCGCGTGGTCCTGGCGGAGCTGCAGCGGATCGCCTCGCACCTCCTGTGGCTCGGCACGCACGCCCTCGACATCGGCGCGATGACGGTCTTCTTCTACACCTTCCGCGAGCGCGAGCTGATCCTCGACCTGTTCGAGGCCTTCTGCGGCGCACGGCTCACCTACAATTCGATGCGCATCGGCGGCCTCCTGGAAGACGTGCCGCGCGGCTGGACGGACAGGGTGCGCCACTTCCTCAAGATCTTCCCGTCGCGCCAGAAGGAGTACGAGGATCTCCTGACGGTGAACCGCATCTGGCTGGGCCGCACCAAGGGCGTCGGCATCCTCAAGCCGGAGGACGCCGTCAGCCTGGGCGTCAGCGGCCCCTCCCTGAGGGGATCGGGCGTGGATTACGACGTGCGCCGGGCGCAGCCGTACTCCTCCTACGACCACTTCCAATTCGACGTGCCCGTGGGCCGGAACTGCGATACTTACGATCGTTACCTCGTACGGATGGAAGAGATGCGGCAGTCGTGCCGGATCATCCAGCAGGCCCTCGATCGCCTGCCCGAAGGGGAGGTGCGGGCCAAGGTGCCCAAGTACATCAAGCCGCCGGCCGGCGAGGTCTACCAGGTGGTGGAAAGCCCCCGGGGCGAGCAGGGGTTCTATATCGTCAGCACCGGCGGCGAGATGCCGTACCGCATGCGCTTCCGGTCGCCGTCCTTCGTCAACCTGCAGGCGCTGCCGATCATGTGCAAGGGGCAGCTCGTGGCGGACGTCGTGGCGATCATCGGCTCGATCGACATCGTGCTCGGCGACGTCGATCGCTGAAGGGACTCCATGGATCAGCAGATCATCCTGCAGGTCGTCATCCCCTCGTGCCAGATCCTGGTGGTCGTCCTGATCCTGCCTCTGGCCATCGCCTACCTCCAGCTCGTGGAGCGCAAGGTCCTCGGGTTCATGCAGGCCCGCTTGGCCCCCCGTCGGGTGGGCTGGCACGGGCTGCTGCAGCCGATCGCCGACGCCGTGAAGCTCCTCATCAAAGAGGACGTCATCCCGGAGAAATCGGACCGCTTCCTGTTCACCCTGGCGCCGATCGTCACCGTGATTCCGGCGCTGGCGGCCCTCGCCGTCATCCCGTTCGCGGGGACACC
This sequence comes from Candidatus Polarisedimenticolia bacterium, assembly GCA_044868745.1. GTDB lineage: Bacteria > Acidobacteriota > Polarisedimenticolia > Gp22-AA2 > Gp22-AA2 > JBIOWS01. The sequence continues at coordinate 2,865 of JBIOWS010000050.1, read as the reverse complement.
CTTCACCGTCTTCGGTTACGAGATCAAGCCGTGGATCACCGACGTGAACGTGGCGCTTTTGTACCTCCTCGCCATCTCCTCGCTCGGGATCTACGGCATTATCCTGGGCGGTTGGGCCTCGAACAGCAAGTACTCCCTCCTCGGGGCGCTGCGGTCCTCGGCCCAGATGATCTCGTACGAAGTCCCTCTGGGGTTCGCCCTGATCGGCGTCATGATGCTCGCCGGCTCCGCCTCGCTGGTGCAGATCGTGGAGCAGCAGAAGTCCTCCGGAGTCTGGTACGTGGTGCCGCAGATCGCGGGGTTCTTCTGCTATTTCGTCAGCGCGCTGGCCGAGACCAACCGCGTCCCCTTCGATCTGCCGGAGGCGGAGGCGGAGCTGGTCGCGGGCTTCCACACGGAGTACTCGGGGATGAAGTTCGCTTTCTTCTTCCTCGCCGAGTACACCAACATGATCGTGGTGTCTTCGATCGTCACCATCCTGTTCTTCGGCGGATGGCTGCGCCCGTTCCCGAACGTCGAGGCGCTGGCGTGGCTCGAGAACGGCTGGCTCGTTCTGGGACCGTTGATCGCGGGGGCGTTCGGAGGCTGGTGGTTCGACCAGCAGGCGAAAACCGCACCGCGCCTGATGCTCGCGGGCAGCGCCCTGGGCGCGCTGGCCGGAGTCGGGATCGCGCTCGCAGACGTCGGTGGGCTGGCCAGCCTGCGCGTACCGGCGCTGTCCGGAGCGTTCTGGTTCGGGCTGAAGGTCTCCCTCTTCCTGTTCATGTACATCTGGCTGCGCGGGACCTACCCGCGGTATCGTTACGACCAGCTCATGGGGCTGGGATGGAAGTGGCTGATCCCGCTGTCGATCCTGAATGTCGTCGGCACGGGGCTCGCCATCCTGATGGTGTCCGGGTGAGGCGAATCTGGGGATGAAAAACGAGCGCATCAGGGAAATCCTGAAGCAGGTGCTGCTGCTCGAGCTGTGGGTCGGGCTCTGGGTCACCTTGAAGAACCAGTTCCGTCCGCACGTCACGGTCGAATACCCCAGGGAGACGGTGGAGCTGTCGCCCCGCTTCCGCGGCACGCCCAGGCTGCGCTACCACCCCGAGAACGGGGAGGAGCTGTGCATCGCCTGCCACCTGTGCGAGCAGGTCTGCCCGGACGACTGCATCCACATCGTGTCGGAGAAGAAGCCCGACGGCAAAGGCAAGCGTCTGGTGTCGTTCGAGATCAACTACGAACGCTGCTGCTTCTGCGGGCTGTGCGTGGATCCGTGCCCGACCAAGCCGCTGACCGCCATTTACATGTCGCACGACTACGAGATGGCGGCGGAGACGCGGGAGGGGTTCGTGGCGCCCCTCAAGACGCTCCTGGACGGAATCCAGCCGAAGGACTACAGGGAGTGACGTGACCGCGAGCGCGTTGATCTTCTACGTCCTGGCGTCGATCGCGATCGTCTCGGCCGTCATGGTCGTCTGGAGCCGAAACGTGATGCACTCGGCGATCTATCTCGTCCTGACGTTCCTGTGCGTCGCGGCCGTCTACGTCCTCCTGCAGGCGGAGTACGTGGCGGCGGTGCAGGTCCTGGTGTACGCGGGCGGCATTGTCGTGCTGTTCCTTTTCCTGATCCTGCTGGTCAACCTCAAGGAGGAGCTCCTGCGGCGGATCCGCCTGCATGCCACCGTCTCGGCGGTCCTCGGCGCCTCGGTCGTGGCGCAGATCCTGTACGTCTATTCCCGGGGGAACCTGGAGCAAGGCGGCGGGGCCGCCGCGTCGGCTCTCACCCAGGGCGGGAACCTCCAGAACGTGGGCTGGGCCCTGTACCGCGAGTACTTGCTGCCGTTCGAGGTGGCGTCGATCCTGCTCCTCGTCGCCATGATCGGGGCGATCGTCCTGGCGCGCCAGAAGACCTAGACGGAGACGAGGATGCCCGTCCCCCCGAACCACGTACTGGTCTTCAGCCTGCTCCTGTTCTCCGTCGGGATCCTGGGTGTCCTGACGCGGCGCAACGCCATCATCATTCTGATGTCGATCGAGCTGATGATGAACGCCGCCAACATCAATTTCATCGCCTTCAGCCGGCAGCTGAACAACCTGGTGGGCCAGGTGTTCAGCGTCTTCACCATCGCGGTGGCCGCCGGCGAGGTCGCGGTCGGGCTGGCCGTCGTCCTGGCGCTCTTCCGCAACCGCGACACCATCTACGTGGACGAAGTCCACATCATGAAAGGTTGAGGAACGGCCTGTGTCCGGCGCGATGATCCGCATGCTGTGGGCCATTCCCCTGCTGCCGTTCCTGGGCTTCGCCTTGAACGGGCTGCTCGGAGCGCGGTATCTACCGAGGCGCGCGGTCCACCTCATCGCCTGCGGAGCCGTCCTGCTCTCCTTCCTCGTCTCGCTCGGGGCGGCTCTCGGACTCGAAGATCTGGACCGCCTGGCCGCCGCCGGGCACCCGGGGATCGCGCTGGACGCTGCGGGCCACCGCGTCACGCAGACGCTCTACACCTGGATGCCGATGGGGAGGACGTCCGCCGGCGTGGAGCTGCGGATCGACTGGGCCTACGCGCTCGATCCGTTGTCGGCGGTGATGCTTCTGGTGGTGACGGGGGTGGGGTTTTTGATCCACGTGTACTCGGTGGGGTACATGGGAGGGGAGGCGCGGGCGGGATACGCGCGGTTTTTCTCGTATTTGAATCTGTTCATGGCGATGATGCTGACGCTGGTGCTGGGGGCGTCGTTGCCGGTGGTGTTCGTGGGCTGGGAAGGGGTGGGGTTGTGCTCGTACTTGTTGATTGGGTTTTACTACGAGCGGATGTTCGACGAGCGGGCGCGGATGAGCTGTGCGGACGCGGGGCGGAAGGCGTTCCTGGTGAACCGCATCGG
>JBIOWS010000049.1:0-3725 GCA_044868745.1 Candidatus Polarisedimenticolia bacterium | reverse complement strand
GGCGGGAGCCCGGCGGCGCTAGGCGGCCGTTCCCGCGTCCTCGCCGGCCGCGCTGGCGACGGGAACGGCCGGGGGCTCTGCGCCGACAGGAGCGGTCGGGGGGACCGCGAGGGGTGCGGGTGGCTCCCAGGGGCTGTCCTCGCGCAGTCCTTCGAGAGACACGCCGATGTCGTAGGCGGCGAACGCCTGCCGATAGGTCTCGAAGTTGGCGCGCAGGAGCTTCGCCGTCGAGCGGTAGCCGTAGTTCAGCATCGCCACGCGCGACCCGTAGTTGAGGATGTTTTCCATGAACAGAATCGAATCCCTGCGGGAGGGCTCGATGAGGAAGATGCGGGCCTCGGGGTGCTGGGCGCGGGAGCGATCCAGGCCGAGTTCCAGCTTCTCGCGCGCGGAGATGCGCTGCGTCTGATCCACCACGAAGGTGATCCCCTTGTCGGCGATACGCGCGCAGTGACCCGAGAAGGTCGGGATGCAGACCAGCCCCTCTTCATTGCGCAGCGGGAGGATCGGATTGACAACGACCAGGAAGCGCGACCCGCGCTCGATCGGCAGATCGACATGCGCCACGCGCCCCACCCCTCCGTCCACGAAATCCATCCCCCGGATCCTCACCGGTTGAAAGTACAGGGGGAGGGCGGAGGAGGCGGTGATCGCGTCGGAGATCGGCACATCGCGCCATCCCGTCTCGCCGAACAGGATGCGGTCGCCGGTGTCCAGGTGCACCGCGGGGATGTACAGCTCGCGGCGCAGCTCATCGAAGCGGTTCACGGAGCCCGGTCGGGTCAGGAGTCTGCGGAGGTACGCCTGGTATTTGGACATGCTGTAGATCCCGGAGGGCAGGTTCTCCTCCAGGGCGTACGCCATACGGGCGACCGAGAACAGGCCCGGGTTTCTCCGGTAGAAGCGGACGAGCGCGGGAATCATCCTTAGGACCTTGGCGATGGAGGCTTTGATCTCTCCCCAATCCAACGCCAGGATGTCGTCCTGCTTGAAGTTGAGCGGACTTTCGGTGTTGTGAATGATCGCCTGGCCGACCTCCCAGGTGGGGACCCCATTGGCCAGGAGAGCCGCGACGACGGCGCCGCCGCTCGTCCCGACGAAGATGTCGAAGTCGTTGACGGTGAACGAACCGGCGAAGAAGTGATTCAGGGCCTGCAGCGTCCCGAACTCATACATCGCCCCGGTGATCCCGCCGCCCGCCAGGACCAGGCTGAGGCTGCGCCGCGCCTCGGTCGGTGCTCTGGCCTCCCCCGCTGCTGGCTTGACCAAGTCCATCAGCTGCCCTCTCCTGGGACGTCGACGGAGGCGATCTTCCATTCGCTCTCGACCGCGAGCCCGGTCATGAAGCTGCCCCGGATCTTGCTGCGCGCCCGGACGGTGAGGCGGGTCGTCCGGCCTCCCAGCACCGCGATCCGTGCGCCGTCCGTCGAGAGAAGGCGCCAGGTTCCCGAGCCCGCCTGCTTGCCGACCGCCGCGATCTGGATGTTGTGGTTCCCCTCCGGGATGGAGACCTGGTAGGTGGGCAGGTGATCGAGATACAGAATCTCCGCGCCCTTCACCCTGTCCACGGCGCTGGCGGGACGGAACAGGAGCAGCTCGTGCCGGGGTGCGTTCCTGACGGGGCTGCGCTCCTCCCAGTGGTCCGGGACGTGATCGGCCGAGGTGCACAGGATGGCCAGCGCCAGGTCGGTCATCTCGCTCACCTCTGTCCCTCCCTCGCGCGGCATTCCGCGCGGCAGGCTCTTCAGCGCGATCGCCGTGTGCTCGGACGGTTTGCCCCCGCCTGCATCTTGCGCGAACCTCACTTCGAGCAATCCGGTAGGCGTGGGTGAGGGCTCGGGCGTGGGCGGAGGCTCCCGGCGCGGCATGGCCGCCTGCCGCTGCCGCATCGCCTCGAGGATCCGGACGCTCACTCCCGCGGCGCGCAGCTCACCGACGATGTCGGGGGCGAGATCGAAGTCGGCCGGCCGGGCGCGGATCGTCTCGATGACTGTCTGCTCTGGAGTCCCAGTCATCAGCAGGCGGACGATGTCCTCGTTCGTGAGCGCGGGCGTGTCGGCCCCCTGGACGTTGGGGATCCGGGCCAGGAGGAGCGAGCCGAACAGGACGGCGGCGACCCTCGGGAGCCGTGCGGTTTCGGCCCGGGCTCGCGGGATCATGCGCCGTCCATCTGGAGCAAAATCCCTTCCGCAGCCTCCAGCGGATCGCGTGCCTTGACGATCGGCCGCCCGACCACGATGTAGTCGGCTCCCGCCTCGATCGCCGCGCGCGGCGTCAAGGCGCGCGTCTGGTCGTCCGGCTCGGCTCCCTGCGGGCGGATGCCCGGGGTGACGATCAGCAGATCCCGGCCGCAGGCCTCCCGGATCGAGCGCGCCTCCTGCGGGGAGGAGACCACCCCATCCAGACCTGCCGTCTTGGCCATCCTGGCCAGCGACACGACCTGCTCTTCGATTGAACGGGTCACACCCAGCTGCTCCAGGTCGGCGGAGGCGAGGCTGGTCAGGACCGTGACCCCCAGGATCTTCGGCTTGGGCACGCGATAGACCTGGCAGTGCGCCTCCAGCTCGTCCGCGGCCCTGCGGGCCATCAGGGCCCCGCCGGAGAGGTGGATTGTAAACATCCCGACCCCGAGCCGCGCCACCACGACGGCGGCCCGCGCCACCGTGTTCGGGATGTCGTGGAACTTCAGGTCGAGGAAGACCTGACCGCCACGGTCGAGGATCTCTCGGATCAGCCCGGGACCGCACGCGGTGAACAGCTCCGTCCCGACCTTGAACCGCGTCACCCGCGGGCGAAGCGACGCCACGAGGGCGAGAGCGCTCTCCCGTGAGTTGACGTCGAGGGCGACGATCAGTCTCTCCGCAGCGGCCATGGCGCGAAATTTTTGCAGAACTCTCGACCCATTGCAAGAAGAGTGCTGCTGAGCGCCTCCTACGGTTTCCCCACTATCGCGTGGCGGGCCGCGTTCCCTCAAAGGACTCAGGCCGGAACCACGACGGGGCGCAGCCGCCGGATGCAGGTCGCCAGTCGACCTGCGTACCCCCCCGCAACATCTCCGCCCCAGGGTCATCAAGCTCCGCGTCCGCCGTCGCGACGTGCGTCAGGCTCCTGCAACCGGCCGTGGCGCTGGCGTGACGGTCAGGAGGCGACCCCTTTACGAGGCGCCGAGCCCTGCGTTCGCCGGACCGTGCGAGACCGAGCGACGGGGACCCGCGGCGCGCTGGGTAGCGCGGCGGGCAGAGCAAGGCGTGCCGAGAGGAGGGTCGCGCAGCGACGCGGACCCGTGTCCGGCGGGCGCAGGGTCGGCGCCTCAAACTGGGGATACCTCAAGATCACCGCAGGTTGACGCGGCCGGGCGCGCGGTTGATAATCGCTGCCATCCTGCGTATCCGGATCCCGCGGGTCGGAGATTGGCGTGAACCACAGCGTGCGGAATTCGACCCTGGCCCTGGGCGTCCTCGCCTTGGTGATGGCGGCGTTCGGCGCGCGCACCCTGACCCGAGGCCCCGCCACGACCGCCGACGTCAAGGTGATTGCGCACGGCGAGGAAGTGGACCTCGCCTCGCATCTCAGCCGCGGCAAGCACACCGTGTTCGACTTCTACGCCGTCTGGTGCCCTCCCTGCCGAAAGCTGAGCCCCGCCCTGGAGCGGCTGGCGGAGCGGCACCCGGACGATCTGGCGGTCCGCAAGGTCGACATCGTCGATTGGACGATGCCTGTGGCGC
>JBIOWS010000048.1:0-3532 GCA_044868745.1 Candidatus Polarisedimenticolia bacterium | reverse complement strand
TCACGGCCCACTCGCAACGCAAGCGCTGGATGGATGCGCTCGACCGGCGCTTCTTCCGGGAGCGCTACGACGCGCAGCGGATCCTGCGCGAGGTGGTGGAGGAAGTCCGGCGATCGCCGAATCTCGATCAGGTCGCGGCGCGCGTGGTGTCGCGCATCGAGGCGTCGCTGCACGCCGAGTTCGCGGCCCTCCTGGTGCGCGAGCCCGGCCAGGAGAGCTACCGCACCCTGGCGGCCTCGCCTTCCGGGCAGTCGCCTCCACCCTTGCCGGCGGAAGGGAAGCTGATGGGTCTCATCCGCCTTCTCGGGAAGCCGGTGGAGGTCTCGCTGACCGAGGGAGGCTGGCTCAAGCGCCAGCTGCCTCACGAGGAGACCGACTTTCTGCGGCGGGCCCGCATCGGGCTCCTGGTCCCCGTGACCTCGGCCGTGGCCCCCACCGAAGCGCTGATCGCGCTCGGGACGAAACAGTCCGAGGAGCCGTACACCGCCGAGGACGAGGACCTCCTGGTGGCCATCGCCAGCAGCCTGGCGATCCTCCTGGAAAGGCCGGTCGTGGTCCCACGACGGGTGCGCGACCTGTTCGAGGAGTGCCCGCAGTGCGGCCTCTGCTACGACTCGGACGCCGGCCGGTGCCCGAGCGACGGCGCCGCCCTGATCGTCACGCCCGCGCCCCGATACCTCTCCGGACGCTACCGCCTCGACCGACGCCTCGGCCGGGGGGGCATGGGGACGGTCTATGAAGCGGCGGACACGGCGCTCGAACGGCGCGTGGCGGTGAAGCTGATCCGCGACGACCTGGGAGGCAGCGTGGAGGCGGCGGAACGCTTCCAGCGGGAGGCGCGCGTCGCAGCCGGCTTCGCCCACCCCCATGTCGTCACCGTGCACGATTTCGGCGTGGCGGCGGGAAGGCGCGCCTTCCTGGTCATGGAGTTCCTGGAAGGCCGGACGCTGCGGGACGAGCTGAAGGCGCGCCAGCGTCTTGCGCCGGCGCGGGTCACCGGGATCCTCCGCGGCGTCTGCGCCGCCGTCGAAGCCGCGCACCGGCGCGATCTGGTCCATCGCGACCTGAAACCGGAGAACATCTTCCTGGCCGGCACCGAGACGGGCGGCGTCGCCAAGGTGCTCGACTTCGGAGTCGCCAAGTTCCTCCCTTCCTCGACGCAGCGATCGACGGTCGACACGGGGAGCGGCACGCTGGTCGGCACCCCGCGCTACATGGCTCCGGAGCAGTTGCGCGGCGGCGCGGTCAGCCGCCACTGGGATCTCTGGGCCCTGGCCCTGTCGGCTTACGAGATGCTGACCGGCGCGTACGCCTTCTCCGGCGCGACCGCGGCGGAGTGGCACGAGACGGTCCTGTCGGGGCGCTTCACTCCGGTGGCGACCCATCTGCCAGGCTCCCCCCCGATCTGGCAGGAGTTCTTCCAGAGATCGCTCGCCCTCGATCCGGGGATCCGCCCCGGCTCCGCCACCGCTTTCTTCTCCGATCTGGAGCGGGCCCTCACCTGATGCGTCACGTATAATCCGACCCACCATGGACAAGATCCGCATCCAGGGACCGTGCCGGCTGAAGGGACGCGTCAGGGTCAGCGGCGCCAAGAACGCCGTCCTGCCGGAGATGGCGGCGGCCCTGCTGATCGAGGGACCGATCACCCTGCACAACGTCCCCCCCGTGCGCGACGTGCAGACGATGGCCAGGGTCCTGCGTCACCTCGGACTGCGCCAGGTCGCCCTGGAAGGGGATCTCCTGCGCGCGGAGGGAGGCGATCTGGGCGAGCCGCAGGCGCCCTACGAGCTGGTGAAGACGATGCGGGCCTCCATCCTGGTCCTGGGACCGCTGCTGGCCCGGCAGGGGAGGGCGCGGGTCTCGCTTCCGGGCGGCTGCGCCATCGGGGCGCGACCGATCGATTTCCACATCGAAGCGCTGCGCCGCATGGGAGCGTCGATCGACATCGAGCACGGAGACGTCGTGGCCTCCTGCCGCCGCCTGAAAGGAGCCGAGATCCACTTCGAGAGAAAGACGGTCACCGGCACCGAGAACCTCCTGATGGCCGCCGTCCTGGCGGACGGGCGCACCGTCCTGAAGAACTGCGCCCTGGAGCCGGAGGTCGCCGACCTGGCCCGGTTCCTGAACGCCTGCGGGGCGAAGGTCGAAGGGGCCGGCACCGACACGATCGCGATCGACGGTGTTGTCCGGCTGCGCGGGACGGAGCACCGGGTGATCCCGGACCGGATCGAGGCCGGGACCTTCCTGATAGCGGCCGCGGCGACCGGCAGCGGCATCAGCGTGGAGGCGTGCGAGCCGGCCCACCTGGGCGCCGTCCTGGACAAGCTCAGGGAGTGCGGCGTCGGAGTCGTGGCGCGCGCCGGGGAGATCGAAGTGCAACCGGACGGGCCGCTGCGCGCCGCCAACGTCGTCACGCTCCCCTACCCGGAGTTCCCGACCGACCTGCAGGCCCAGTACATGGCGCTGATGACCCGGGCGGAGGGGGTGTCGATCATCAGCGAGACGATCTTCGAGAACCGCTTCCTGCACACAGGCGAGCTGCGGCGGATGGGGGCGCGAATCGTGGTGGACGGGCAGACGGCGATCGTCGCGGGCCCGGCGCCCCTGTCGGGAGCCCCGGTGATGGCGAGCGACCTGCGCGCCTCGGCCTGTCTGATCGTCGCCGGCCTGGCGGCGGAAGGGGAGACGATCATCGACCGGGCGTACCACATCGATCGCGGCTACGCCCAGGTGGAGACGAAGTTCCAGGCGCTCGGAGCCAGGATCGAGCGGGTCCGCTCCTAGCGCGGAGGAGGGGGTCATGGCCGACTGCATCTTCTGCAAAATCGGGCGCAAGGAGATCCCGGCGAAGGTCGTCTACGAGGACCGGCAGGTGCTGGCGTTCGAGGACCTCCACCCGCAGGCCCCCACGCACACGCTGGTCATCCCGAAGAGCCACTTCGCGACCCTCAACGACGTGGGGGCCGAGGAGGAGGGGCTGCTCGGTCACCTGATGCTGGTCGCCACGCGCATCGCCAAGGACAAGGGGCTGCGCGACAAAGGGTACAGGCTCGTGGCCAACTGCCTGGAAGGGGCCGGCCAGTCGGTGTTCCACATCCACCTGCACCTCCTCGGCGGACGCCGCTTCACCTGGCCCCCCGGATGAGCCCCCCGCCGCCGGTCTCGGGCGACGCCGTCGCCCCCCGCACCTACCGCAGGACGACCGGAACGAGAGCCCTGAGCGCCGTGTGCGCCATGCTGTTCCTCGGGGGAGCAGCTTCGGTTTTGGCGGCCTCCGGACCGACCGCCTGGTTCTTCGTCCTCGCGGCCCTGGCGATCGCCAGCCTCGCCAGCCTGATCAGCGCCTTCGCGGACCGCTACACGCTCAGCGAGACCGGGATCGAATACAGCAACGCCTTTCTTTTGCGCCTCGGCGTCAGGCCCCGCCGCGTGGCCTGGGACCAGGTCGTGCGGGTGAGGGAGCCGCGACGGCCGGGTGTCGGCGCCGAGCGGCACGCGGGCCCCCTGTTCCTCCTCCTGCGCTCCGGTC
>JBIOWS010000047.1:0-6226 GCA_044868745.1 Candidatus Polarisedimenticolia bacterium | reverse complement strand
AGGTACCGCGCCCGGAACGTGGCATCGAAAGCGACCTGGCGATCCGCTTCAGAGAGATCCGCCCAGGCCGGATGGGGGTGCATCCGACCATCGGGTGTCCGTGGTCGCCAGGCTGTGATGGCTTCCTCGATGAGTGCCTCTCTCTCGCGAGGATCCATCAGGCAACCTCAATCCCGAACCGTTGCAGGCATCGCGCCAGCAGGTTGCGGGCCCGGGTGATGTTCTGGAGGAACGTGTTCAGGCGCATGCCGAGGCTATCGGCCAGGCGGCGGTCGGGGGCAGCGCCGGCCGATTCGATCCGGACCGCGAGAGCCGCCGCGGGCTTTCGAGGCAGCTTCTCCAGGCACTCCTCGATGTGCTTCCGCAGCACGGGATCGGGCAGCGCCGGCTCCGGGGCGGGGGGGTCCGGAGGAACGGCGGCGCCGTTGTCAATGGGCGACGTCTGGTTCCGCCGAACCTCGCTGAGGGCGAGGTTCCGGGCGATGCGGAGGGCGAGGCGCAGCAGGGAGTTGGGACGGCCGTCCGGACGGCAGCGCCGGGCCACGACCCAGACTCGCAGGAGCGCCTCCTGCATCACGGCTTCGGTGTCCACCGAACTGGCGAATGATCGAAGCGACTGCCGGAGCGGGCGTTCCGCTCCGGCCAACCAGCGGGCGAAGGCGTCCGTGTCGCCTTGGACGATTCCTCGAAGCTCGACGTCGAGATCCATCAGAAGGTGATCAAGAGAAGCGTCTCGCCACAGCCGACCAGGATCGACTTGATCTCCGGCACAGTCGTCGCCTCGATTTGCAGCGCCAGGCGCACTAGGTGTCCCGGCTCGATCAGTCCCTCCGCGGTCATCGCCTGCAGGATGGGCGAGTGTTCGAAACGCCGGCCGTCGCGGAACACGACGGTGGCCTCTCCAGCCGGCCGCCAATCCAGAGCCGCACCGGTCACCTCGAACTCCAGGATCTGCCCGCCGCGCGGATGCGTTCCGACCCATCGCCCCGGAACGGTGCGGGAGAATTCCTTTAATATCGCATCGGCTTTTAGACTGAGAGGTCCCGCGCGGCGCTTTCGCCCACGCGGGATGTACACAGAGGCCAGTCGCGCGGTGGTCATGTTGGAGACCAACCCGAGCGTACTCGCCATTAAGAACTCTTGTCCCATCCCGGAGACCAGCCCAAGCCCCTCGACCGACATGCCGTAAGGCAGTTCCTGCGGCATCGTCTCGCGGCAGACAGGCTGGCTCGGATCGACGGTCGGTTCCTCGCTGATCGCCACCCACGACGTGAGGCGCGTGGCGAGGCCGAATTCGAGACCGATCTTTTCGATCGCGCGGTCGATCTCGGTGATGTCGGCGCCCGCCGCGAGGTCCAGCTCGAGGTCCTCGACCGTCTCCCGGCCGTAAAGAGCCGCAACACCGGGGTTGCCGGCGCCGCTCTCGATCGGCGGCGCCGTGAGCCGTTCCTCCCAGGGGCCTTCCGGCGTGCGGCCGCGGACGACTAGCCCACCGCCCTCGGGGCGCAGCGACAGGCCCACCAGGACGGGAGCGCCGGCCATCAGATCGGGCAGGCGGCGGGGCGCGGAACCGACTAGGGCCGGCCCCAGAATCTCGAGATCCAGGATCGCGGGACCGCGAGTGGCGGAGATGAGGCGGGCGGCAGCGCGTTCGGGATCCTCGTCGAGCCCCGCCAGCACCTCCACGCCGCGCCCGGCACGGGCCGCGGGCCGGGTCAGGGCCCGGTTGGCCGCCGAGCCGACGCCGACCGCATGCAGGCGCGATCCGGGCGGAAGGCCGCGCTCCAACGCGCGCAGGATCTCGCTCTCGAATCCGATCTGACCGTCGGTGACCAGGGCGACCTGCCTCTGGGCGTCGGGCCGCAGGGGCGTGAGGGCCGCTTCGATCCCGCGCAGCATCTCGGTCCCGCCGCCCGCCCGGAGGGCCGCCAGCCAGCGATGCGCCTGGCGGCGCGTCTCGGGGGTGGCCGCGACCGGCTCCTTCGTCCAGCGCTGGGGGCTGCTGGCGAACGAGATCATCTCCAGCCGGTCGGCTTCCGTGAGCGAATCGACCAGGGCGGAGACGACGCGTCGCGCCTGGTCGAGAGGCGCGCCGGTCATGGAGCCGCTGGTGTCGAGGAGAACGATGAGGTCGCGCGGGTAGACTCCGGCCGGCTTCTCCGGGGGCACGATGGTGAGCAACCCATAGGCACAGCCGGCGTGCGGCCGATCGGCACTCGGGTGCGCCGTCTGCAGCGAGACGCCCGGTCGCGGTCGGGGCACCGCCCAGCGAACGACGAAGTCGCGATCGAGCGCGACACCGTTTTCGCCTGTGAGAGTGACGCGCGTGGCCGCGCCGCCGCCGATCGAGAGGGCATGGGATGGCGACTCGGGTCGCCGCCCCTCGGCCATCGCATCGCCGATGGCGAGGTCGAGGGAGACGCGCGCGTCGGTCGGGCCGCCGGCGACCTCCAGAGTCACCTTGGGCGCATCCTGGACGCGCCCCTCCGCGCCCAGGTAGCGTGGCGCGACGACGGTCGGGAAGCGCCATTCCCACATCCCTTCCGGCAGCCAGGCGAGCGGCTGGTCGATGCTCAGCTCGACGGCGACCTCGGTCCGCGGCGGAACGTTGCCGATCTCCTGGGTGAACAGGTTGGCGCGCTCCTGGTCCAGGATCCCCGCCGTCCGTCCCTCGGTGAGGGCCTCCTCGAACCTCTGGCGGGCGCTCGAGCGCCGGTCGATCTCCCCGACCACGCGGCGCGCGCCGATCCGGAACTCGTAGCCAGCCACCGCCCCGTCCGCCGGGAGCGGGGTGCTGTAGGTGACCTTCAGCGGCTCGGCGTGCGGGTTGGAGAAGGTCTGCTTCAGGCAAACCCGTGCCAGCCCTCCTTTGGCCTGGCCGCTCAGCCCCACGCTCCGCAGGGGAAGCTCCCGCCCTTCGACGCTCACCAGACGCGCACCGTTGCTCTGCTGGGTCACTGCCATCGCCTCGCACATGGTTTCATCCTCCCGCCCATACAACGCTCGGGAGGTCACGTTTGTGACATCCGGATTGGCACGCGAGTCGCGGTCTTGGTTGGATCCGCGGTGGAACCTGCCCAGGACTCAACGCACGGAGGCCAGGAGAGCCCGGGCGCGCTCCTCGATTTTTTCAAAGCGGCCGGCTTTCAGGTCGTCGGAGTCGAACAGGGCGTGGGTGAAACCGACGGCGTGGCAGCCGGCGTCGAGCCAGGCGCGGGCGTTGGTCGCATCGATGCCGTGGGTCGGGACGATCTTCAGGAACGGCAGGGGGCCGAGGCAGGCGCGGACGTAAGGGGGCCCGATCCCGGGCGCGGGGAAGAGCTTCTGCAGCGGCGCCCCGGCCCGATGGGCGGCCAGCATCTCGGTCGGCGTGTGGCAGCCGGGGAGGAAGGCGACCCCGAGAGACAATCCGGCTGCGATCACTTCGGGGTCGAGGACGGGCGACACCAGGAACCGCGCCCCCCGGCGGACGGCCGAGCGCGCCTCCTCCGCGGTGAGGACGGTTCCGGCGCCGACGACCAGCTCCTGACGGCGCGAGAATTCCTCCACCAGGTCGAGCGCGCCCGGGATCGTGAGCGTGAACTCGACGATCCGGAAACCGCCGCGCACGGCGGCCTCCATGGCGGACGCCGCGGCCTCCCGCGACGGGCATCTCAAGATCGCCGAGGCCTTGACTTCGCCCAGCCTTCCGACGAACCGATCGGGATTCATGGCCTGTCCATTGTAGACCCGGTCGGCTCGTCCGTGGTCAGAGCGCGAACAGGTAGGTCCACTTCACCGTGAGCGACCGGTCGACCAGATCGGCCGGCAGCCCCTCGGTGTCGCGCCGCTCGTTGTAGACAACGTAGAGGTCGGACCCGGGGCGGTATTTGTAATTGAGGCGGAGGTTGGTCGAGAAGTCATCCAGGTCGGAGTTGTACTGCAGGAAGACGTCGGCGAGCAGGCGCGTCGTGAAATAGAGGCCGAGCCGCGCCTGCAGGAGGGTGACGTCGAACTCGCTCGACGGCAGGGAAGGCGAGGCGAGATCGGCGGGGCGGGAGGGGAGGTCGATCTCGGTCCGCTGGACTCCGGTGCTGAGCCGTACGTGCCTGGTCACGCGCGCGGTCGCCCTCAGGTCGGCGGAGAGGAAATCGCCGTCGAAGAAGCCGCCTCCCTCCGCGTCGAGCGATGCCGATAACACCCGGCTCGTATTTCCTTCGTAGCGCAGCAGCCACTGCCTGGGGTGGTAGGCACCGGGGCGGACCTCCACATCGTCGGCCGGGTCGGCCGGGTCGCGCTCGTCGAGGGTGAAGGTGTCGCGCAGATCTTCGAAGGTTGGGTTGAAGCCGACTTCGACCTCGGACCCGTCGCGGAACTCCAGCGTCACGGCCCAGTGCTGGTAGCGCGTCGCCAGCCGGTGGTCCTGCCAGGCGGTGTAGATGTGCCGCGTGTGGGGTTCGATGTTGCGCAGCGGCGCCGTGTCGGAACGCCAGGACCGGCCGAGGAAACCCTCCGTCTCCTCGATCCCCGTGCGCTGCACGAAGCCGACCTCCGGGTTGAAGCCCGAGCCGATGTCGCGTCGGGAGAACTGCAGATCCCAGCTGTCGTCGCTCCAGTTGGCGTAGGCATGGCCCGCCCCCTGGCTCGCGTCGAGTCCAGGGGTGCGGGTCTGGAGGAGCGAGCCGCCGAACTTGAAGTTCTGCAGGACCGAGAAGTTCACGTCGGCACCGTAGGTGCGGTTCGAGTGGACCCCGGCCGAGGGGTCGGCGGGGTCGGCCGGATCGTCGTGGCCGGCCGGCTCCTTGCTGATTCCCAGGATGCCGACGTTCGAGCGTGCCAGGAAGTCACGGCTGAGACGCAGGACCGTGACGTTGGTCCGGGGCTGGTCCTCGGCATCGTCGGCGAAAACGCTCAGGAACCCCAGATTGCTCCGCCCGAGTCGGCCGGCGATCTTGGCCCCGCCCAGGATCGGGATCGGCCGGTTGGTGGGGGAGAGGCCGACCCGGCGGCTGAAGAACGGGCGGAGCCCCGGCGGCGCCCCCGGGCCGGTGCGGTTGTATCCGAAATCGAAGAAGCCGGTCGATTCCAGGAAGAACTCGCGCTTCTCCGGGAAGAAGAGCGGGAAGCGGGTGGTGTTGACCTGCTGGTCGTCCGCCTCGGTCTCGGCGAAGTCGGTGTTGATGGTCAGAACCGCAGCGAGATACGGCGTCAGGTCGTAGCGGGCGTCCAGCCCGACCTCACCCGTCCCTTCCGTGCCGGTGGTGCCGAGCGTCGGCTGCCGCTTCGCGCCGCTCAGGGCGTACGGCTTGAGCGCCAGGCTCTTCCCCTGCCGGATCCCCTCGAGGCCGAGGAGCGTGCCGGCCCGCGACACCCGGAGCGTGTCCTCGTTGCGCGGCACGGGGCCCCAGTAGACGTCCTCCGTGTTCCTCCGGATGTAGCGCCAGACCTGCAGCCCCCAGGGGTTCGCCTTCCCGGGATCGAAGTGCAGGGTCTTGAAGGGGATCTGCATCTCCACCGTCCAGCCGCGCCCGGTGATCCGGCTCTGCACTTCCCAGATGCCGTCCCAGTCGAACGACTGGACGCGCCCCTCGTCGTAGATGAGGGCGTCGGCGCGTGCGCCGTTCGGGTTCGCCTCGAAGTAGAAGGCGTTGCGCCGGTCGTGGAAGGTGTCCAGCAGGATGCCGAACAGGTCGTCGTTGAGCAGATCACCATCCTCCTTCATCTCCCGGGCGATGATCCGCCCGGCCTCGGCGTCCACGAGGTCGGCCCCGACGTAGAGGTTCTCCGCGTCGAACAGGATGCGGACCTCCGTCGGCTGGCTCGCGGGAGCGCCCTCCGCGGGGAGGCGCTGGGTGAAAGAGAGCAGCGGCTCGGCCGCCTTCCAGCACGGCTCGTCGAGCGCCGCGTCGATGCGGATCGGCGTGTCGCAACGGGCGGCACGGGCTACAGGGGGACCGGCGTCGGGTCCCGCTCCGGGGTTAGCTGCCGCCAGCGACGCCGTCGGCCGCAGGACAAGCGCGGCGGCCATGAAGAGGGGGGCGAAGCGAGTCAGCATGGCAGCGGGTACCGCCGCACCTCCTCGAACCAGCGTGCGATCGGCTGGCGATAGTACTCTGCCCAGATCATGGCGATGAAATCGAGGATCTCCTTCTCCCTGGACGAGAGGTAATAGTTCGTCCTGATCGAGGAGGCCGCCCGGTCGAGGTTTCGCGCCAGGCTCATGGGGTCCACGGCGTTGAAGACCTCG
>JBIOWS010000046.1:0-4862 GCA_044868745.1 Candidatus Polarisedimenticolia bacterium | reverse complement strand
CGGCAGCTGATTCACCGCGACGTCAAGCCGAGCAATCTGATGCTGACCGAGGAGGGGGTCGTCAAGATCACCGACTTCGGCCTGGCGAAGGCGGCTCGCTCCGAGATCCAGCTCACCGCCACCGGGGAGGTGCTGGGCTCGCCGGGCTACATCTTCCCCGAGCAGGCGCAGGGAGCGCCCCTCGACGCGCGCTCGGACATCTACTCGCTCGGCGCGACCTTCTACCACCTGGTGACCGGCCGCCTCCCGTTCGAGGCGCCCACACCCGTCGCCATGATCATCAAGCACATGAACGAGCCGCTGCGCTCGCCGCGTTCCGTCAACCCGAAGATCCCCTACCCCGTCGCCTCGGCCATCCAGAAGATGATGGCCAAGCGCCCCGGAGAACGCTTTCAGGACTACGACGCCCTGATCCGCGAGCTGGATCGGGCCTTGGCCACGATTCTGCCAGATGCCCCCGCCCCGGGCGGCACCGGCATCGCCGAGGGAGCGAAGAGCTGGGCGGGGATGACCGGGGTGGAGGGGCGCGGGCCGCGGCCGGGCGGTTCCCTCGGGCGGCAGGCCGCCTCCTCCTCCGAGCAGCCGAGAAGCCGGAGCGGTGCGTGGATCCCGCTGATCCTGGCGGGCGCGCTCGCGCTGCTCATCGTCGGGGCGATCGTGCAGCGCCTGGGATCGGCTCCGGATGACCGCCGTCCAGGGCCGGAGTCCCGCGCGAGCGTCGCCGCTCCTGCCACCGGAGGTTCCGAGATCTCGAGCGGGATCCAGACCCAGGGGAGCTTCACCAACCGACCCGTCCTGGGGCCGGGACGGATCGATCATCGTGGCGCGCTCTCCACCGACGAGAGAATGCGCGAGAGATTGAGGTTGAGGAGCCGCGCCAACCTCTCCTTCGCCTCCAATGACCACGAAGTTCTCCCGGACGGCCGGATCAAGGTGTTCGGTCGGGTGCAGAACCTGGGAGGAGCGGTCGCGGCCCAGGCCCGGGTGCGGGTCAAGATCCTTCTCGACAACGGCAGCATCGCGGCGGAAGGAGAGACCCCTCTGATCCCCGCGACCATTCCCCCCGGCGGCAGCGCCTCCTTCGAGATGCCGATCGATTACGCGGGGCCCGTGGGGACGATCAAAGCGGAGTTGGTCTGGGTGGAGTAGGCCCCGGCTCCTGAGGTATCCCCACTATCGCTTGGCGGGCCGCCCGGGTTCCCTCAAAAGACTCAGGCCAGAATCACGAAGGGGCGCAGCCGTCGGATGCAGCTCGCCAGACGACCTGCGTACCCCTCGCAGCATCTCCGCCCCAGGGGCATCCAGCTTAGCGTCCGCCGTCGCGACGTGCGTCAGGCTCCTACAAGTGGCCGTGGCGCTGGTGTGACGGCCAGGAGGCATCCCCGGTGTGAGGCACCGTGCCCTGCGTTCGCCGGACCGTGCGAGACCGAGCGACGGGGACCCGCCGCGCGCTGGGCAGCGCGGCGGGCAGAGCGAGGCGAGCCGAAGGGAGGGTCGCGCAGCGACCCGGACCCGTGTCCGGCGGGCGCAGGGTCGGCGCCTCAAACTGGGGATACCTCAGCCCCGGCTCGTCTTGACACGACCCGTCGGCTCACCGATAATCCGCACCCGGCAGGCATCACACGAGGCACGTCGCCTCCTCACCCCGTCGTCGTCACATGGCCAAACCCGGCCCCGATCCATTGGGATTACCGCGCGAGGCGTGGGCTTCGCGTCTGGGGCTGATCCTGGCGATGGCCGGAAACGCCATCGGCCTCGGTAACTTCCTGCGCTTCCCCGTCCAGGCAGCCAGGAATGGCGGCGGCGCCTTCATGATCCCCTACTTCGTGGCGCTCCTCCTGCTCGGGATCCCGCTCATGTGGGTCGAGTGGGCGATCGGGCGGCATGGCGGCAGCCACCACGGCCACGGAAGCACCCCCGGGATGTTTCAGGCCCTGGCGAAGCGGCCGTGGGTCAAGTATCTCGGCGTCCTCGGGCTGTTCAATCCTCTCGTCGTCCTCATCTACTACACGTACGTCGAATCGTGGACCCTGGCCTACAGCTTCTTCTCGGCGACCGGCAAATACTTCGGGATCTCGACCCGCGGGCAGATGGGCGAGTTCCTGTCCTCCTTCCAGGGGATCACCAGGAGCCCGCACTTCCCGGGCGGCATCGAGACCGCCTACGTCTTCATGTTGATCACCCTGGCGGTGAACGTCTACATCCTTTACCACGGGATCGCCGGAGGAATCGAACGCCTCGCCAAGATCGCCATGCCGCTTCTGTTCCTGTTCGCCATCGCCCTGGCGGTACGAGTTCTGACTCTCGGTGCCCCCGACCCCTCCCGGCCCGACTGGAGCGTCGGCAGCGGACTGGGCTACCTCTGGAACCCCGATTTCTCGAGACTGTCGGAGAGCGGCGTCTGGCTCGCGGCGGCGGGACAGATCTTCTTCACCCTCAGCCTCGGGATGGGGTCGATCCAGTGCTACGCCAGCTATCTGAAGAAAAACGACGACCTGGCGCTCACCGGTCTCACCACGGCGGCGACGAACGAGTTTGCCGAGGTGATCCTGGGAGGGTGCATCGCCATTCCGGTTGCCGTCGCCTTCTTCGGTCTGGCCGAGACGCAGAACATCGCCGCGAGCGGCTCCTACGACCTCGGCTTCCAGGCGATGCCGATCATTTTCCAGCGCCTGCCGCTCGGACACCTGTTCGGCTGCCTGTGGTTCGGCCTTCTCTTCTTCGCCGGGATCACCTCCTCGGTGGCGATGGGGCAGCCGCTCATGGCGTTCCTCCAGGAGGAATTCGGCATCTCGCGCCACAAGGCGGCCGCGGTCCTGGCCGTCGTCGTCTTCGCGTGCATCCAGCCGGTCGTCTTGTTCCGCGCCTTTTTGGGAGAGATGGACTTCTGGGCCGGTACTCTCGGCCTGGCGCTGTTCGCCCTGATCGAGGTGATCCTGTTCGCCTGGGCCTTCGGGATGGACCGGGCCTGGGAGGAGATCACGCGGGGGGCCGACATCAGGGTGCCGCGCGCCTTCTATTACATCATCCGCTACGTCACACCGCTCTACCTGATCTTCCTCTTCGGCTTCTGGACGGTCCAAGACGCCCTGCCCACCCTGAAGATGCGCGGCGTGACCGACGCCGACCGGCCGTGGGTCATCGCGGCGCGCATCCTGCTCCTGTTTTTCCTGGGAAGCCTGCTGCTGCTGATCCGCCTCTGCTGGCGCCGCAGGGTCGGCGCCCGGAGGGCGGCATGAGCGCCCCGGCGGGGCCCGCGGGACTCACCTCCGGCGGCGTTGTCTTCCTCCTGCTGGCCTGGGGCGGTATTTTCGCCCTGACCCTCTTCTGCTTCTACAAGCTGTTCAAGACGCAGGGCCGCTAGCCCTTCTCCTCCGTCCCCGCGATCCGGGTGGCGAAGTAGATGTAGTGCAGGCCCGAAGCCAGCGTGACGGCCAGGGTCAACCAGACCAGGATGCCGACCGGCACGGTCGCCTCCTGCTTCAGGTAGTTGAGAAGCAGAACGCTGCCGATGGTGATCAATTGCGTGGCGGTCGTCAGCTTCCCGAGAGTGGTCGGCGTAAAGCGCGTCAGGCCGTAGGTGAGGTGGGCCAGCAGGGCGATGATCACGATGAACACGTCGCGGCTGATCGTCACGATCGTCAGGTAGACCGGGATGTGATTGGCGATCTGGAATTCCGGCACCGACCTCGGGTGGTCGGGGAGCGAAAGGACGATGAAGCAGGCCGTCATCAAGAGTTTGTCGGCCATCGGGTCGAGGAAGGCGCCCAGCGCCGAGCTCTGCTTGTAGCGCCTGGCGATGAGGCCGTCGAGGCCGTCGGTGATGCCGGCGAGGATGAAGACCACGAACGCCCAGCCGTGCAGGTTCGACAGGAGCAGGGTGATCAGGAGGGGGATCATCACCATGCGGGCGATGGTCAGCTGGTTGGCCAGGGTCAGCATGGCGTCCTTCGCGGGGCTGAGACCGCCCCTCTAGCCGCCCGCAGGCGGCTCCGGGGGCTCCCCGGCGGCATCCGCCGGTTCGTCTTTCTCCCCCTTCCCCGCCTGATCGGCCGCCGGCGCCTTTCCCGCGGGCTCCTTGGCCTTGCCGGCCCTGTCGAAGTTGATCTGGTTTCCGAAGGCGCGGGATACGCTGATCGTGGCAATGGCGTGCTTGAAGACCATCTGCTCGCTGCCGCGGTCTTCGAGGATCAGCGTGTAGCGATCGAACGACTTGATTCGGCCGGCGATCTTCTTGCCGCTGTTGAGGACGACGGTCAGCCAGGCCCTGTCCTTGCGCGCCCGGCCAAGGTAGTTGTCCTGAATATTCGGCGCTCCGTTCTCCTTCTCCATCGCCCTCACCCGGCCCCCAGCCCGCAGGCCGCCAGATGGGCCATCGGCCCGCTGAAACGGCCCTCCCGGGAGGGGTCCACCTCGAACCAGGCCACCCCCTCCTCTTTCCGGAACCAGGTGCACTGACGCTTCGCATAGCGCCGGGTGTTCCGCTGTGTCAGGGCGATCGCTTCGTCCAGGCCGATCTCCCCGCGCAGGTGCGCCAGCGTCTCCCGATACCCCAGCGCCTTGAAGGCGTTCGAGGACTCCGGGCACCCGGCCCGCACCAGCCCGCGCACTTCTTCGACCAGCCCGGAGGCGAAGAACTTCACGACCCTCTCGTCGATGAGGCGGTACAGCGTCTCGCGCTTCACGCTCAGTCCGACCTTGACAGCCGGATGGCGATCCGGCCCGAAGGGCGACTCGCGGATCAGCTCCGGGAGGCCGCGCCGCGCCGCGAACCGGACCTCGAGCGCCCGCGCCACACGCTGGCGGTCGGCGGGAACGATGCGGGACGCCGCTTCAGGGTCGAGACGCGCGAGCATCCGGTG
>JBIOWS010000045.1:0-3664 GCA_044868745.1 Candidatus Polarisedimenticolia bacterium | reverse complement strand
CTTCCAGTCGGCCGCCGACCTCGCCGCCATCCTGTCGCACGCCCTGAAGACGGCCGCGTAGCACCACCTCGCCGGTGAAGTCCGGGACGCCTTGGGCGCGCCGCGGCCTTGATCGCCACCCCCGCCTCATGTAGTCTCTCGGCCACCATGACAGCCGAAGCGTCGCGGCCGGACCCGCGGAGGATCCTGGACGAGGCCCGGGCCCTGCGATCGTTCATCGTCGACTTGTGCCTGCGGGTCTGCCGCGAGAGGACGGTCAACTACCTCGCCGACGATTTCCCCGGCGGCGGGCCGGACGGGATGGAGTCGCCGGGACAGGAGGGGAAGGTGGTCGCCCTCCTGGCGGAGGAGCTGAAGCGGATCCGGGTGCCGTTCACCACGCACGCCAAGATCCACGGGCGGGACAACCTGCTGGCGACGGTCGGCAGGGGAACGCAGGGGTACCGGCGGATGCTGGTTCTCCTGCACACCGACACCGTGCCGAGCGGCGCGCCATCGGATTGGAAGTTCCCTCCTTTCGAGCCGTTCGAGCGGGAAGGGAAGTTGTACGGGCGGGGTGTCCTGGACGACAAGGGCCCGCTGGTCGCCGCCTTCGCGGCGCTCAGGATCCTGAAGGCACATGAGGAGGCCGTCAAGGGATCGTTTACCTTCGGTGCGGTGGGGGACGAGGAGGTCGGGATCGGGGTGGGGTTGCCGTTTCTCATCGAGCGGGGGCTCATCGATTGCACCGACGCGGTGATTCCGGACATCGCCGGAAACATGAAGGAGATCAACGTCGCCGAGAAGGGCCGGGTCGTCCTTAAGGTCCGGGCCCGTGGCCGCCAGGCGCACGCCATGGAACCGGCGAAAGGAGTTAACGCCATCCACGCCCTGGCCCGCTTCCTCGTGGCGCTCGAGAAGATGACCCTGCGGCACGAGAGGCACCCGATCCTGGGTGCCCCCACCATCAACGCCGGCCTGATCCGCGGCGGCGTGGCGCCCAACGCCGTCCCGGCCGACTGCGAAGCGACCCTCGACATCCGCTACGTCCCCGGCCAGACGGCCGAGGGCGTCCGCTCCGAGGTGCAGGCTCTGGCCGATGCCGCCGTCGGCGGTGCCGGCGGCCTCCCCGGGGCTTCGCTGCTGGTCGAGGTGCAGCAGAACGCGCTGCCGTGCGAGGTGTCGCCGGAGGCCCCGATCGTCAAGCGGATCCTCAGGCACGCCCCCGACGCCCGCGTGGTCGGCAGCGGCGGGGGCACGTTCGCCAAGGATCTCGTCCTGATGGGCGTGGACGCGGTCGGCTGGGCGCCCGGCGACGAGGCGACCTACCACCAGCCGAACGAAGAGATCGAGGTGGATCAGCTCGTCACCTTCGCCGGCCGGCTCGCCAGCCTGGCGATGGAGATCGCCGGCGAAAGGCAGGAGGGGATCTAGCCGGCGCCCAACCGAGCCGGGAACCCGGGAACCGCATGCTGTCGACCTCCGATTTCAAGAAGGGGCTCGCCATCCAGGTGGAGGGGCAGCCCTACCTGATCATGGACTACACGGTCCAGACCCCCTCCGCGCGCGGTTCGGCGACGCTGGTGCGCGTCAAGGCCAGGAACGTCATCACCGGCCAGGTTCTCGACATGACGTTCAAGGCTGGGGAGAGGTTCGAGGAGCCGGACCTGGAGCGGCGCAAGATCAATTTCCTGTACGCCGACGGCGACGACTTCCACTTCATGGACGAGGCGTCGTTCGAGCAGTTCCATCTGGCGAGGCAGGCTCTCGGCGATGTCGCCCGTTGGCTCAGGGAAGGGATCACGCTGCGTTCGATCGTCTTCGAGGGGCGCGTCGTCGGGGTGGAGCTGCCGCAGTTCGTCGAGATGGAGGTGATCGAGACCGGCCCCGGCGGACGGTCGGACATGGCGAGCGGCAAGGTCACCAAGCCCGCCACGCTCGCGAACGGCACGCAGATCCGCGTCCCGGTCTATCTCGAGGCCGGCGAGACGGTGATGGTCGACACCACGACCGGAGAGTTCGTGAAACGCGTCGGCCGATAGCGAAAGGACGACGATACCCGGGGAGGGCACCATGAAGAAGATTTCCCGCAGGTCGATCGCGCGTCTGTTCGTGGGCGCGCCCGCCGCGGCGTTTCTCGCCTCGGCCGCACAGATGACCGGCCTGCTCGGTCTGCGGCCGACGGCGGCGGGACAGGGAACACCCCCGCCTGAACCCGAGGGAACCCCCTCGCCCGAGCCGGAGGAGACGCCGCTGGCGAAGTTCCTGGCGCGACAGGAGGCCGACCTCACGGCTCAGGAACGGCGCCGGGTCCGCCGGCAGGTCTCTCAGGTCGAGCAGAGCCTCAAGGAGATCCGGGATTATCCGCTCGGCAACGACGTCCCGCCGAGCGGGACATTCCGTGCCCTCAAGGGGAGGCCCCATGCTCGGTGAAGAAATTCTCTACCAGCCGGTCACGGAGCTGTCGAGGATTGTGCGCGCCCGTCGGGTCTCGCCGGTCGAACTGACGCAGTCCTGCCTGGCCAGGATCGAGACCTTCGACCCGGAGCTGCACGCCTTCGTGACGGTCACGGCCGACCTGGCCCTGCGGCAGGCGAGGGAGGCCGAGCAGGAGATCGCCCGCGGCCGCTACCGCGGGCCGCTCCACGGCATTCCGTACGGTGCCAAGGACCTCCTGGCGACGAAGGGAATCAGGACGACCTGGGGGGCGAAGCCGTACGAGACCCAGGTCATCGAGCAGGACGCGGCGGTCATCCGGCATCTGCGCGAGGCGGGCGCAATCCTGCTCGGCAAGCTGGCGATGGTCGAGCTCGCCGGCGGCCTGGGTTACTCCAAAGGGGACTCGTCGCTAACCGGCGCGGCGCGCAACCCCTGGGACCGTGGGCGCTGGACCTGCGGATCGTCCTCGGGTTCGGGGGCCGCCGTGGCCGCCGCCCTCGTGCCGTTCGCCATCGGTTCGGAGACCTGGGGATCGATCATCTGCCCCTCGTCCTTCTGCGGGGTGAGCGGCCTGCGGCCGACGTTCGGGCGGGTGTCACGTCAGGGGGCCATGGCGCTCTCCTGGACGCTCGACAAGCTCGGGCCGATGGCCCGCTCGGCGCGCGACTGCGAGCTGGTCCTGCAGGCGATCCAGGGGCCCGACCCCGACGACCCGTACACGGCCGACGAGAAGCCGGCCGCCCCGTCCGACCCGGACGCGGCCCGGAAGATGAGGCTCGCCTACTTCAAGGGCGACTTCCAGAAGTTCGGCGACAAGTCGGTCGAAAAGGCCTTCCTGAAGGCGCTCACCGACCTGGAGCGCGCCGGTGCGCGCGTCGAGGAGGCGAAGCTGCCCGACCTGCCGTTCGAAAGCGTCACCACCGTCATCCTCACGGCCGAGGTGGCGAGCGCCTTCGAGGAGCTGGAACGCACGGGGCGGGCGCGCCTTCTCGTGAGCCCCGATGCACCGCTGTCGTTCGTCGTCTCGCGGGCGGTCCGGGGCGCCGATCTGGTGAAGGCGCAGCGCATCCGCACCGTCTGCCAGCGGGCCATGGCCGATTTCTTCGCGCGCCACGACGCTTTGCTCTTTCCAGGGGAGATCTACACCGCCTTCCCCGTCGACAAGGACTTCTCCGAGGTCGAGTGGTCCGACCCGGTCGGCGCCGCGGGAAACCTGTGCGGACTGCCGGGAATCGCCGTGCCCTGC
>JBIOWS010000044.1:0-4887 GCA_044868745.1 Candidatus Polarisedimenticolia bacterium | reverse complement strand
TTCATCTCGATGAAGTAGAAGCGCCCGTCCTCGTACAGGAACTCGACCGTCCCGGCATTCTGGTATCCGACCGACCTGGTGACCTTCAGTGCCGCCTCCGACATGCGGCGCCGCAACTTCGGGGTGAGCGCTGTGGAAGGGGACTCCTCGAGGATTTTCTGGTGGCGCCTCTGGATTGAGCACTCGCGCTCACCCAGCGTGACGACGTTGCCGAAGGAGTCTCCCAGCACCTGGAACTCGATGTGGCGCGGGGACTTCAAGTACTTCTCGACATAAACGTCCGCTACGCCGAAGGCGGCCTTGGCCTCGGTGCGCGCCGCGCTGATCGCGGCGGTCAGGGCTTCGGGGGAGCCCACGATCCGCATGCCGCGGCCTCCCCCTCCGGCGGTCGCCTTGACGATCACCGGGTAGCCGGTCTTGGCCGCCAGCCGCAGGCCCTCCTGCTCGTCGTTGATCGTGCCCCGGCTCCCCGGGATGATCGGCACGCCAGCGGCCTGCACGGTCTCACGCGCTCGGGCCTTGTCTCCCATCATCCGGATGACTCCGGGGCTCGGCCCGATGAACTTGATCTTGCACGCCTCGCAAGCTTCAGCGAACGGCGCCGACTCCGCCAGGAAGCCGTACCCCGGATGGATTGCATCGGCGTCGGTGATCTCGGCCGCCGCGATGACGGCGCCGATGTTCAGGTAGGAGTCAACGTTTCGTGGCGGCCCGATGCACACGTCCTCGTCCGCGAATTTCACGTGCAGGGAGTCGGCGTCCGCCGTCGAGTAGACCGCGACGGTCTGGATACCGAGTTCGCGACAAGCCCAGATGATGCGGAGGGCAATCTCGCCACGGTTGGCGATCAGGATCTTCTTGAACATTTGTGGCCTCGGCCCTCTCAGGCCGCTGCGGGGGTCCGGATCTTGAACAGCGGCTCTCCGTACTCCACCGGCTGGCCGTTGGCCACCAGGATCTCGAGCACCTCGCCCTCGCAGTCGGACTCGATTTCGTTCATCAACTTCATCGCCTCAACGATGCATAGCACCTGTCCCTTCCTGACTCGATCTCCGACCTCGACGAAGGGGCGGGACCCCGGCCCGCTGGAGCGATAGAAGGTGCCGACGATGGGGGACTTGACCAGGTGAACGTCCGGAGACTCGGCGGGGATCCGAGGCGGGGCGGCCTCGGGCACCGGCTGCAGCGTCGCGGGCACCGACAGAAGCGCCGGCGTTGCGGCGGTGGCCGGCCCGGCGGGACCGTTCGTCGCCGGTGGGGTTCTCTTCACCAGCTTTATTTTGAACCCCTCCCGCTCCAGCTCGAACTCGACGAAGCTGCTGTTCTCGATGTATTCCATCAACTCCTTGATCTCATTGTCCAAGCGTCCTCCGCTCACGCGGACCTCCGGGGACTCGGACGAACCTCCGGGAGCGCCCGCTTCGAGGGACGAGCCAGCCCAGCGCGCGGCCGGCCGCTATGGTACCGCAAAACCTCGCCTTGCATGCGGGCCCCCGCCGGCGAGAAGCACCGCCCTCAGGCGAGCGCCTGCTCCAGCTGCAGCCCCGCCCGCCAGGCCTCGAATCTGGCCCGCCCGGGGAAACATTCGGGGCCGACGACGACGCAAAGGTAGTAGTCCGATCCGAGGGATCGCATGATGGTGAGTCCGGCACGGCCGGCGACCGAGACCTCCTCCAGGGGACCCGTCACCCCGTCGCGGTTCGAGAGGAGCGCCCTCTTGACGATGTTGATCCCTTCCGCCGAGGCCAAGTCGATATTGAACGCCGGCCGGGCGGACACCTTGTCCACTGCGATCCCATCCAAGCCTACAATCGCCGCCCCCAGCGAGCCGGGCGTCCGATCGAGAATCTCCTGCAGGATCGCTCTCATCATGTGGACGCTTCCCTGCCGCTCCCGGCCCGGATGCTTTGCAGCCAGCGCTCGAGCCGGTCGATGCCCGCCGAAGCGGCGGGCTTCGACGGCGCCGTGGCTGGCCTCACTGTGGCGGCCAGCGCCGGATGGGCGCGCTCAGGGATAGCCGCGGGCAGACGATCGGGGAGCGCCGCAGGGCCGGGAGGGGCAGGTGCGCCCGTTGCCGGCGTCAGCTCCTGCAGCCTCCGACGAGCTTTGTGATTGCCAGGGTCGACGCGCAGCATGGCGCGGTAGACCTCCACGGCTCGGTCGACGAGTCCCTGGCGCAGATAGAGCTCCGCCAAGGTGTTGGTCTGCAGCGCATCGTCGTCCTGCGGCGGCCCCAGCTCGGCAGGAGCGGAGCGGGGAACCGAATCCACCGCGGGTCGAACGTTTCCGGGAGACGCGCGCTGGATGTCCTCAGATCGGTACTCAAGCGCGGGGTCGGAGGACCGGGTCGCCGGAGGTTGGGTCTTCAGGAGGTTTTGCAACAGAGCGCCGACTTCGCGGTCGGCTGGATAGTAGCGCAGGATCGACCGGTAGGTCTCGGCGGCGCCCGCCACATCCCCGATCCTGCGCTGCACGTCGGCGAGCAGCTTGCCGGCCAGATGGTTCTCCGGCGCCAGCTCGAGGACCTCTGAGAGCGACCGCCTGGCAGCCTCCAGATTCCCTGCTTCCATGTAGGTACGGCCGAGAGAGATGCGCGCCGTGTGATACGCGGGGTGTCGCGCCAGACCGTCCAGGCAAACCTGCACGGCGTCCTGGTAGCGTCCCAGCCTGCGATACTCCTCCGCCAGTTGGAGAAACGCCCTCGAGAGCGGGTCGCGGGCGATCCTCTCCTTCAGGGATTCTATTGCCGCGCTGTCCAGAGGCACCATTCGCGTCATTGGCTAAATGGCTGAAATCCTTGAGGTAAGAGTACAGGTGACCCCGCGACCGAGCGATTATAGAGAATGCTCCGGAGCCTGTCAAAAGGAAAGGGCCTCGCGCTCGGCCCGTGCAGCGGCCTGTATCGCGCGGAGGGAGATCTACGGCTCGATGGCGAAGTTGAGCGTGGCGTCCAGGGACACCGCGCGTCCGTTGAGGTCCTCTCCATCAAAGCTCGCGGAGGCGATGAGCACCGATCCCGCAGGCGGCTTGGCTCCGGCCGGGATCAAGTCGAGGAGGAGCTTGTTCCCGGTTGAGCCGACCTGGAAGGCGACCGAGTTGGCGAGCCCGGTGCCGTCGAAGATGCCCCATGGGGCCAGATAGGTGACCGTGAAGTTCGTAAACGTCACGCTGTTGAACACCGGATTGGCAGTCCCGGTGCGATCTTCGACCGAGAACTCGATCGTTGCGACCACGTCTTTCGTCGTGGCCGCCGCGCTGTTCCCGGTGTACGTGATGCCCGTGACCAGAATGATCGCCTCGGCGATCTCCGGATCCTCGCTGACATCGTTGCAACCCATCACCGCAAAGAGAAGGGCGAAGGCCAGAAACGCCGTGGGTCGAATGCTCTTCAGGACTCTCCTCATACTTTGTCCTCCTGCGCCTCCGCCTTCTTCGAAATCCGCGGCGTGATGAAGATCAGCAATTCGGTGTTCTTCCGGTTGATCGACTTGCTTTTGAAGAGCCACCCCAGCCCCGGAATCTTCGAGAGACCCGGGACGCCCGCCTGGGTGATCGAGTCGTTCAACTTGAAGATGCCTCCGATCACCGCCGTACCACCGTCGGACACCAGGATCTGCGTTTGCGCCCTCTCCGTGATGATGGGCGGGACGTCACCGACGCGGTTGACGAAGTCCGGCGAGGAGTTGTCCACCCGCACATCCATGATGACCGTCCCCTCCTTGGTGATCTGCGGGGTCACCTCCAGCTTCAGCGAGGCGGATATGAACTCCACGTTGATCTGGGTGGCCGTGGTGCTGACGACCGGGATCTGGACGCCCTGCTCGATCACCGCTTTCTGGTTGTTCTGCGTGGCGATGCGCGGCGACGACAACACCTTCACGTCGCCGTTCAGCTCGAAGGCGTCGAGGGTGACGTCGAGCGTCACCGAGTCCAGGACGTTCCCGAAGCTGAGCGCGAGGGTCGAGGCCGACGCGGCGGACTCGAGGTTGACGTCGTAATCCAGCTGCGCCCTGTGCGGGAACTGCAGCTTGGTCTGCGTCCCCTTGGCGGGGGTGGCCTCGGCGTGCGTCCCCCAGATGACACCGAAGTCGCGTTCGAACTCGCGGTCGGTCTCCACGATGCGCGCCTCGATGACGACCTGGGGCGTCTGCTCGTCCAGCGCGTCGATCAACCTGTTGATGGGTTCCCGGCGATCGCGCAGGTCGCTGATGATGAGCGTGTTGGTGCGGGTGTCCATGATGACGTCTCCCCGCTTCGACATGATCTTCTTGATGATCGGCACCACGTCGTTGGCCTTGGCGTAGGAGAGGCTGCGCGTGAATGTGATCGGCTCCTCCTCCAGCTGCTGCGCTTCCAGGAGGGCCTTGCGGGCGGCGGCCTCCTGAGCCAGCTTCGCCGTCGACGCGATCCGGATCACGTTGTTCTCGAACACCTTGTCCAGGCCGTTGTTCTTCAGGATGATGTCCAGAGCCTGGTCCTCCGGGACGTTCTCCAGGACGATCGTCAATGTGCCCGAGACGGCGGGATCGAGGACGATGTTGTAACCCGTGATCTCGTGGAACAGGCGGAACACGTCCTTCAAGTCGGCGTCCTTGAAGTTCAGCGAGATGCGCTTGCCGGTGTACTTGGGGCCGGTGTCGGAGATCGCCCTGGCGCCGTAACGATTGCCTCCCTGGGAGATCATCACGCTGTCAGATGACCCGCCGGCACTCGGCCGGAAGGCGACCTCCCGCGGAGCGGGTTCGACCTTGACCTCTCCCTCGGCCATGAGCGGGCTGCTGGGGGTCTCCGGGGCGGCAGTGCCCTCCGTCGCCGCCTCAGGGGCCGGCTGGCGACTCGCCCCCTCGGGCGCGGACTCCTCCTGCTGCGGGGCCTCGCTCGAGCCCG
>JBIOWS010000043.1:0-4618 GCA_044868745.1 Candidatus Polarisedimenticolia bacterium | reverse complement strand
GCCTGCTCGATGAGCGACAAGTCGAAATCGAAGTGCGCCAGGAGTCGTTCCCGGCCTTCAAGATCTTCGGCGCGGGCGGTCTCGAGGAGATGGATATCAACCTGCGCGAGTCGCTGGGGGGTCTGTTCGGAGGCCGTCGGCGCCCGCGCAGGGTCTCCATCAGGGAGGCGCGGGAGATCCTGCAGCGCGAGGAGGAGGAAAAACTGATCGACCTGGACGAGGCGAAGCGCCAGGCGCTCCAGCGCGTCGAGCAGTCGGGAATCATCTTCATCGACGAGATCGACAAGATCGCCGGACGGGAGCGGGGCCACGGACCCGACGTCAGCCGCGAGGGCGTGCAGCGCGACCTCCTGCCTCTGGTGGAGGGGACCCGGGTCAGCACCAAGCACGGAATGGTGCGCACCGATCACATCCTGTTCATCGCCTCGGGGGCGTTCCACGTCAGCAAGCCGTCCGACCTCATTCCGGAGCTGCAAGGCCGCTTCCCGATCCGCGTCGAGCTGTCGTCGTTGGGCTCGCCGGAGTTCGTGCGCATCCTCACGGAGCCGAAAAACGCCCTGATCAAACAGTACCAGGCGCTCTTGCTGACCGAGGGAATCGATCTCGTGTTCACCGACGACGCGGTCAGGGCGATCGCGGAGCTGGCGTCCGAGGTGAACGAGCGCTCGGAGAACATCGGTGCGCGCCGCCTGCACACCATCCTGGAGAAGCTGCTCGACGCGGTCTCCTTCGAAGCCCCCGACATGACGGAGAGGAAGGTCACGATCGACGCCGCCTATGTCCGTCGCATGCTCGCCGACATCGTCAAGGACCAGGACCTCAGCCGCTACATCCTGTGACGTGACGAGCCGGCCACCCCTCCTGCTCGCCGGTCTCGCCCTCGTCGCTTCGGTCTGCGCCTTTTCGGCGGCCGGCTGCGGGAAGAAAGGGCCTCCGCTCCCTCCCGTCCGCGTCCTCCCGGGCCCGGCCCGTGAGGTGCGCGTCCGGCAAATCGGCGCCGAGGTCGTCCTGAGCGCCGTCCTTCCGCAGGCTCGGACCGACGGGAGCCCCCTCGGAGAGGACACGACGGTTCGCATCTTGAGGATGCCGGGGACGGCAACCCTCGGCGTCGGCTCCGTCTCGCGCCGCTATCTGCAGCGGCAGTTCGAGAAGGGGGCCAAGGTCGTGGCGGCTCTCACCGGAGACGCGCTGCGGCAGGCGGCGCCGGGCGGTCGTCTCCGCTACCGGGATCGGGATGTCTTCGAGGCCGGCTCATCCGCCCGGGCGCTGCGCTACCTGTACTCCCTCATCATCGTCGATGCCCAAGCGAGGCGATCGGTGCTCTCCCCGCCGGTCCAGATCGAGCCGCACGAGCCCCCTCCTGCCCCGGCCTCCCTGAAGGCGACCACCGCCGAAGGGGAGATCCGGCTGACGTGGGAAGCGGGAGGCCCGGTCCCCAAGCAGCCTCTGTTCAACATCTACAGGTGGGAGGCCGCGAACCCGAATCCGGCCGACGTACCGTTGAACGTCTCCCCGGTGGCCGAGCTCTCCTATGTGGACAAGAGCTTCCGGTACGGAGCGACCTACCGTTTCGTCGTTCGCACGCTCGCGAGCCAGACGCCTCCCGTGCGGGAGAGCGCCGACAGTCCGGAGGTCGAAGTAAGGCCGGTGGATGTCTACCCGCCGCAGGCACCGACCGGACTCGCGGTGACCGTGGAGGGGGCCGTGATCAAGCTTTACTGGTTCCCGAACAGCGAGTCCGACCTCGCCGGGTACCGCATCTACCGGCGCAAGGCCGGGGAGGCGAACTTCGCTCTTCTGGGGGAGACGCGGGCGGACGAGACTTCCTTCGTTGATGTCTCCGCCTCACCTGGCGTGCGCTATGATTACGTCATCTCGGCGGTGGACTCTGCCGAGCCACTCAACGAGAGCGTGCGATCAGAAGAACGGTCGGAGACGCTGCCGCCGGCCGCCGCGCCGATACCCGCAGAGCCGGGGAGGGGACGGTGACGCCTTACGACATGGAGTTCTTCAAGATGTCCGCGGGCGGCAACGACTTCATCCTGTTCGACAACCGCTCGGGCGCGCTGCGCGACGCGGCGATTGGGGATCTTGTCCGCCGGATTTGCACCCGGGCGCTGTCGGTGGGCGCGGACGGCGTCATCCTGCTGGAGAACACGGCGGGGGCGGATCTCCGTGCCGTCTTCTTCAATCCGGACGGGCGGCCCACCTTCTGCGGCAACGGGGCGCGCTGCGCCGCACGCTTGGCCTACCTGAAGGGGATCGCTCCCGCGTGCATGACCGTGCAGACCGATCTCATGACTCACCGCGCCGAGGTAACGGGGACCTCCGTGTCGTTCGAGATGCGCGAGCCACGTGGACTCGACGATGCGGTGGAGGCCGAGGCGGGGGGGGAAAGGGTCCGCGGCACCTTCGTCGACACCGGCGTGCCTCACTTCGTCGTCTTCCGCCAGGTGCCGCCCGGGGAGCCTATCGATCGCCTGGGCAAGGCGCTCAGGTCACACCCTCGCTTCGCTCCGGGGGGCGTGAACGTCAACTTCGTTCACCAGGCCGGCCCGGGAACCTTCTCGATCCGGACCTACGAGAGGGGAGTGGAGGGGGAGACCCTGGCTTGCGGCACCGGCTGCGTCGCCGCGGCGCTCGCCGCGGCCACGGCCGGCCTGGCGGCGTCCCCGGTTGCGCTCCAGACCCGCTCGGGAGAGTCAATTCGGGTGCGCTTCGAGGGCGACCCCCGCCGCGCGGCAGGGGTGCGCCTCGAGGGGGATACACGGTTGATCTACGTGGGACAGCTTTCCGAGGAAGCGACCCGCGGCTTCACCCCGGCTCGCTGAGGAGACCGTTGGGCTTCGACTATGAGACAGGGAAAAAGAAGGTCGGCCGGATCCTCAGGCTGACGTCCGGCTGGGTTCTGACCGTGTCCGGGATCATCATGATGGTCCCCCTCGTGCCCGGACCGGGCATCCTGCTGCTGCTTCCCGGCATCACCCTGCTCAGCGCCGAGAGCCGCTGGGTCCGCAACCGTCTGCGGCAGCTGCGCGAGTGGCGGCTCATGCGCCGGGCCATGCGCGAGGCGGAGCGGGTCGGTGTGAAGTTCAATCTGGACAGCGAGGAAGAGCCCGAGAACGACGGCCCTCCCTCCCGGCCACGCACCTGATCCGCCTCCCGTCAGCGTCGCGCTCTCCGCTCCCTCCCCTTCATACCCGCGAGGGTCGCCTCCAGGTGGCGTGAGGGGCAATGCGCCCTCAGGGGACAGGCACTGCAGCGCGGCCGGCGCGCCTGGCAGACGTATCGGCCGTGGAGGATCATGGCGATCGAGAAGAAGATCCATTCGGAGCGAGGGACGAGGGCCAGCAGATCCGACTCGATCTTCTCAGGCTCGGTTCGCTTCGTCAGTCCCAATCGGCGGGCGACACGGCTCATGTGGGTGTCGACCACGATTCCGGCAGGGATGCCATATCCTGCGCCCAGCACGACGTTGGCGGTTTTCCGTCCCACCCCGGGCAGGCGCGTCATCTCCTCCATGCCGCGCGGCACCTCTCCGGCGTGACGCTCGATCAGGGCCCGGCTGCAGTGCTGGATCGAGCGCGACTTGGAGCGAAAGAAGCCGGTCGAGCGGATCGCCCGCTCCAGGTCCGACCGTCGCGCCCGTGCGAAGGCGGCCGGACCGGTGTAAACGCGGAACAGCTCCCGAGTCACCTGATTGACGCGCGCGTCGGTGCACTGCGCGGACAGGATGGTGGCGATGAGGAGCTGGAACGGGTTCTCATGATCCAGCTCGACGCGCGGATCGGGGCGGGCGGCGTGCAAGGCGCGCAGGATGGCACCGACTCTAGCCCTGGGCGGCCGCGCCGGCCTGGGCGTGTCAGCATTGTCGCCGCGGGTTTTGTCCATGAGGCCCCGGAGGCACCATGCTATCGGAGGCCCGAGTGACCTGTCAAAAAGTCATGGTGACCGCAGAGTGCGCCAAAAAGGCCACGCCCGCAATGACCGCGGCTCCGAACCCCGTGCCGGGTCGATGCGAGGCTGGGGCCCCCCGGCCGCCCTGTCCAGCGCTCAAACCGGTCCTCTACAGCGTTTTCGGACCACCGCTCCGCTGCGCGCAGGCCGCAGGTCGATCGCTACGAGACCCCGTCGGCTCCTGGCAGGGAAGTTGCAAACGTGCGCGGCGCCCGGAAAGGAGGGCTCCATGTGGCGACAACTTCTTCCGTATGCAACCAGCTACGATGATTTCATCTCCCCGAGCGAGGACACACGCCTCGAGGCCCTCATCTCCGATCCCGATTCTTTCCGCCAGGAGAGAGAGATCCTGCGGGCCGAGGTGGACCGAATCCTCAAGAAGGCCCTGCGCCAGCTTCCCCCTCGAGAGCGCTACATCCTTGAGAGGCGGTTCGGCATGCAGGATGGCAGCGAGCTGACGCTCGAAGCGGTGTCGCGCATCCTCAAGCTCAGCAAGGAAAGGGTTCGGCAGCTGGAGCGCGAGGCGCTCCTGAAGCTCAGGCTCTCGCTCGACGGTATGCGCGGGCAACTCATGGGTGCGTGAAAGCGGGTTCGCACGGCCATACGCCGTGGTCGCCGCCGTCCTCCTCGGTCGGCGGCGATTTGTTTGGGATGGTGGCGG
>JBIOWS010000042.1:0-5957 GCA_044868745.1 Candidatus Polarisedimenticolia bacterium | reverse complement strand
GTGTTGAGGAAGATGTCGCAGGTCCGCCCCTCCCGTACCTTCCCGGGCATGTCGAGAAAGCCGGGGAAGCTGACGGCGTCGCCGACACCCAGCTCGCGTGCGATACCCTTGATCTCCGTCTGCGCCCCCTTCTCCTCTCCGGCCATCACCAAGACCGCCTGCGGGTACGCCGCGCGCAACCGCGCGAGCACCCGGACGGCCATCGCGGGGTTGTAGATCGGATGGAAGGTGCGGATCCACAGGAGCCGCGGTTTCAGATGGCGGCGATGTCGGAACGGATATTCGCCCACATCGATCACATTCGGGATCACCCGGCACGAAAACCCCCGGGGCGCGACGGCGCGCGCCAGGAAGTCGGAGGGGGCGACGATCGCACCCGCCCGGCTCAGCACGCGGCGCGTCCAGCGCGGGAAGGACGCCATGAAATCGGGCATGGCCCCGCCGTGCAGCAGCATGACAATCCGCTGCGAGAAGCGACGTCCCAGCGTGCTTGCGATGTCCTCGACGACGAAGCTTGGACCACCGTAGACGTGAATGATCAGGATGTCGATGCCGTCCCGTTTCCTGATGATCGTGGAGGCGATCTCCAGCAGACGAACGTACCTGTTCGGCGAGGCCGACACCGCGATCGCCTGGTACCCGGCTCTCCGGAAGTGTTCGGACAGTCGCACCCCCTGCGTGATGACGTAGCCGGGGTTCCGGCCCACCATCGGCCCCACGAAACACAGCCTGGGTCGCAAGGGTGTCGGAGCGGCCCCCTTCACGCGGGACGTCTCCCACACGGCCAGAGAGACACCAGACCAAAGGTCGCGATGAGGATGATCTGAGGATCGGCCGGAGCCCTGATGCGCGCATCGCCCCAGTAGATCAGGGTCGTGGCGGTGACCGCGGCGACCGGGACCAGAAGGGGAAGGAGCCGAACTTCCCTGCGACCCACCCCCATGGCCAGCCCAGCGACGAACAGGACAAAGATCGGCACGATGCTCGCCGAGGCCGCCACTCTCCGCAGCCACCCTTCAAGCTCGGGAAGGGGATTCCAGAGCCGCAGGAGCTTCCACAGGAACAGCTCCGGCAATTCCCGCCAGTGTTCCCTCATGAAGCGGAGCGCGAGGCGGGAATAGAGAGCATCGGCGTCCGCCTCGGAGAGCCCCTCCGTCAGGCGCGCCTCGGGGAGGGAGGGCGCGTGGGTGGCCCTGCCACGCATCTCCGGGTCGCCCACGACGTAGGGGTTGTTGCTCTCCCAGAGTACCGTGCCTCCCTTGGTCGTGATCGCCACGAAGCGACCGTGGACCGCATAGTTCCTCAGCGTCCAGGGGAAGAGCAGCAGGCAGAAGACGACGACGGCGCCCGCGCACGCCGCCACCCTTGTCCGGCCCCTCCGGGCCAGCCAGAGAGCTCCGAAGACGAACAGCAGTCCCATGTTCGGTCGGGTGAGCGCCGACAGCGCGCACAGGGATGACCAGGCGGGGGTCCAGCGCGGATCCGCGTCGGCCTTGACCAGGGCCCACGTCGAGGCCGTCGCGAGGAGGACGCACAGAGGCTCGCTGAGCAGGTACGCGCTCCAGAACACGGCGTACGGATGAACGGCACAGACGAGGGCGGCGAGGATCCCGACCGGCGGCGTGAAAAGACGCACGCCCAGGGCGAGGACGACCGGGCAGACCGCGGCTCCCATCAACGCCTGGGCGAGGCGCGCCACCTCGTAGCGCTGGCCGAACACGCGGTAAATGGCCCCCAGGAGGAGAGGGAAGGCGGGGGCTCGGCTGGAACGACTGCCGTCTTCAGTCGCGTAGGGGCCGCCGCGGGCCAGGCTCCGGGCGATCGAGTCATAGTGCACCTCGTCATCACGAGGGGCCGCATCCATCCCGACCACACCGGCCTGGAAGGCGAGGCGGACGCACAGCGCAAGGACGAATATGCCGATTGCGGGCCATCTCCGTCGGGCCTGCTCCAGGAGCGCCGGCATCAGGGCCCTCCGGAAACGCGCTCGGTCCCGTGCCGTGTGGACAGGAATGACCGAGATCGACTAAAAAGACACGTTTTCGACCGCATCGTGAGGTCCTATGAGCAGACGAACCGAGCGGATCGGTAGATCACGCAGCCGGAATCGCGGACGCGTTCTGATCACGGGCGGCGCGGGATTCATCGGCTCCCATCTCTGCGACCATTTCCTTGCCAGGGGGTATGAGGTCCTCTGCGTCGACAGCCTGCTGACCGGCACGACGGACAACATCGCTCATATCCGCAGCCGCGCGTTCACTCTCATCGCGATGGACGTGACAACCTACATTTATGTTGAGGGGCCGATCGACTACATCCTGCATTTCGCCAGCCCGGCCAGCCCGAAGGACTATCTGGAGCTGCCAATCCAGACCCTGAAGGTTGGCTCGCTCGGAACCCACAAGGCTCTGGGCCTGGCCAAGGCGAAAAAAGCGACCTTCCTCCTGGCGTCCACTTCCGAAGTGTACGGCGATCCCCTCGTCCATCCCCAGAAAGAGTCCTACTGGGGGAACGTGAACCCGGTCGGCCCCCGTGGAGTCTATGACGAGGCGAAGCGGTTCGCGGAGGCCCTCACCGTCGCCTACCATCACACTCACGGGGTCGATGCGAAGATCGCCAGGATCTTCAATACCTACGGGCCCAGGATGAGACTCGATGACGGACGTGCCATCCCCACCTTCATGAGTCAGGCCCTCCTCGGCAAACCGGTCACGGTGTTCGGCGACGGCACGCAGACTCGTTCCTTCTGTTACATCGACGACATGGTCGAAGGGATCTATCGCCTGCTGATGTCGTCCCACCGCGGGCCGATGAATCTCGGGAACCCCAGGGAACTGTCCCTGAACGAGATGGCCGGGAAGGTGATCTCCCTGACCGGTTCCAGGAGCCGCATCGTGCATCGCGCTCTCCCGATCGACGATCCCAAGGTCCGCCAGCCCGACATCTCGCTGGCCCGGAAGGCCCTCAAGTGGGCCCCGACGGTCGGACTGGACGAGGGACTCCGGCGGACCGTCGCCTACTTCCGCTCCCGTCTCGGCCGGTCCAAGCGCTAGGGCTTGCGAGCCAGGGCGAGGAGGTGCGACCGCAGCGGGGGGATCGTCTCGATCGCT
This sequence comes from Candidatus Polarisedimenticolia bacterium, assembly GCA_044868745.1. Taxonomy (GTDB): domain Bacteria; phylum Acidobacteriota; class Polarisedimenticolia; order Gp22-AA2; family Gp22-AA2; genus JBIOWS01. The sequence goes on along the minus strand of JBIOWS010000042.1, from coordinate 2,847 downwards.
CGGCAGGCGGCGAGAGATAGAGGCGCGACGATCCGCAGGAGCGGCGGCAACCCCGTCGTGCTCCAGGTCTTCACTCTCCAGCCAGCCAAACCCCGCTCCAGCTCCGCAACCCTGACCGGCCGCGTGTGCCGGTTCCACGGGTTCGGGTAGCGCACGTCGTAGGACAGGAACACGCCCCCGGGCCGCAGGACGCGACGCACCTCCTCCAGGATCTGGCGCCGCCGGGAGGCGTCGAGGACCGACGACATCATGGTGGATTGGTAGACGAGGTCGAACCGTTCGTCCTCGAACGGCAGTCTCCCGGCGTCCCCCGCCACGGTCGCCATCCAGGCGTACGAGAGTCGCGCCTGACGCACGAAGCGTGTCAGGAGGTCGAGCGCGAAGATCCGATCGGCACGGATGCCAAGGTCGATGAGGCGGGCGCCGTCCTTTCCGTCGCCGGCACCAAGGTTGAGCACCCGCGCCGTCGCGACGTCGATGCGCTCGCGCCTCAGGACATCCGCGATCAGCTCCCACTTGCGATCCGCCATGAAACGGGCCGCCGTGTCCGACCAGATCCTCTGACACCGCGCATCCGCGGAGTAGGCGTCGTAGATCTGTTCCAGCCTCTGCAGCTCCGCCCGGTCGCTCGCGCCGCTGGCGTCCACGCCGGGCCGCACCTGACGCCGGAGCGTGTCACTCACCGGCGATTGTGGGTCGACACTAGACGGCCGATCGTTTGACCTTTGCTTCCGCGTCGGAATCCGGGACGGGGGCAAGGGTGGTGGTCCCTTTGCGTTTCTTGCCCTTCTTGCGGGAGGACTCTCCGTAGTAGTAGTACCCGACGTAGTAGTAATCCTTGTAGTGGGAACGCTCCAGGTCCACGTTGTTCAGCACGGCGCCGATCACCGTCGCGTTGACTCGGCGCACGTTGGTCACGCAGCGCTTGATCAGGTCCTTGTCGTTCTCGTTGTGCTTGATGACGAACGCGACCATGTCGGAGAGCGAGGCGAGGATCACGGCGTCGGCGAGCGACACGACGGGCGGCGAGTCGATGAATACCCAGTCGAACTGTGAGCGCAGTTCCTTCAGGAGCGCCACGAAGCGATCGTGACCGAAGACGTCCGCCGGATTGGGCGGGATCGGCCCGCAGGTGATCGCGTAGAGGTTCGGATGCTCGCACGCCTTGACGTAGTTCCTCCAATCCTCGCCGTCCGAGGAGAGGATGTAGTTGGTGATGCCGCGGTCACGGGCCAGATTGAGCCGCTGATGAATCGTCGGCCGCCGCAGGTCGCAGTCCAGGACGATCACCCGCTCTCCAGCCTTGGCGAGGGTCTGGGCGACGTTGACGGTCGTACAGCTCTTGCCTTCCTGGGGACCGGCGCTGGTGATGAGGACGACGTTGGCGGCTCGATTCTTTCTGGAGAAGAGCAGGCTGGTCCGCAGCGTCTGGTAGGCTTCGCGGACTGAGCTTTCCGTCTCTTCTTCCTGCCGGGGAACGATCGCCAGCAGGTTGAGCCTGAGGAACTGCTCCACGTCCTCGGAGGTGCGCACCGTATTGTCCATGTAATCCAGGAAGAACACCGTGCCGACCCCCAGAAGGAGTCCGAGGACAACGCCGATCGCGAGGTTGAGGGCGGTCCTCGGCTTCACCGGGATCCTCGGAAGAGGCGCCTTGTCCAGGATCCTGAGATTGTTGCTCAGCAGGCTGGCGCTCAGGTCGATCTCCTTCACCCGCGTGCTGATGAGGTCGTAGATCCGTTTCGTCTCGTTGGCTTCGCCGCGCACCAGGTCGTAGCTCGAGGCCTTGCGGTTCACCTTGAGCGACTCGGCCTTGGTGTCTTCGATCGACCAGCTCAATTTGGCCTCGCGGTCCCTGAGGAGGTCATATTGGGCCCTCAGGTTGCTGACGATGCGCTCGGCCTCGGAGACGATCTTCTGATTGATCTTCTCGATCTCGCTCTGCTTTTCGAGGACACGGATGTGCTTGTCCTTGTAGGTGACCAGCAGCCGCTCATATTCCCTCTCGAGTTGGACGCGCCCCCTGGACAGGTCCTGGATGACCTCGTCGTTGCTGATCTGGGGGATGCTCTCGTACGATCCACGGCTCTGCCGCACCGCGTCGATCTGCTTCAGGAGGCTCTCGATCTCGGCGCGCTTGACCTGGGTCTCGGTGAGATCACCCTGGAGGGTGGAGAGCCTGTCGTTGGTGATTTTCTGCTGGTTCTCCGGCACGTAGAGGTTGGCTCGTTCGGCGAACTCGAAGCTGTCCCGCTGGGTATCTTCGAGCTTCACTCGGAGCGGCGCGATCTCGCTGAGCAGGGCCTTGACGGCCTTCGACGTCGCCTGGACCGCCTGGTCGAGGTTCCGGTCCACGTACACTTCGGCAATGGTATTGACCCAGGTCTGGACCTCTTCGGGGTTCTGACCTTCCAGGCTGAGCTCCACGATCCCCGTATCCTTCACTGGCTGGACCTGGATCATGGCGGACAGGAGGCCGATGGGGTCGTTGCTTCCTTTGAAGAGCGGATGATTGGAGAGATCGAGGCGGTCGAAGACCCGCTGGGCCACGTCGCGGCTCTTGATGATCTCGTATTGCGTGTTGAAGTATCGCTCCTCGGCCAGCCAACCGTAGCTTGTAGTCCCGAGGTCCGCGACGTCGGCGACCGGCGCAACCTTTCTGGGCTGCGGCATGATCTCCAGGGTTGCTCCGGCGCGATAGATCGACTTCTGCGTGAAGGTTCCGATCGCAACCAGGGTGACGACGACCACGAAGATGCTCAGGATGGTCCAGCGTCCTCGCCAGATCGTCCGCCAGTAGTCGAGAAGATGAACTTCCCGCTTCTCTTCAATCGGGGTTAAGTTGTC
>JBIOWS010000041.1:0-3377 GCA_044868745.1 Candidatus Polarisedimenticolia bacterium | reverse complement strand
CTCTTCAGGCCCGCGACCGCCTCGCCGCGACGACCAGAAGCGTGATCCCGCCGACGAGCGACACCACTCCAAGGAAGGGAGGCAGCGGGATCTCCTTCTGTCTCTCGGCGGTCGCCTGGAGGGAGCCGATCTGGATGACCTTCTCACGCGTGGTGTACGTGATCCCCTTATAGACCAGGGACACGATCCCCAGGATGATCAGGACGATCCCCGCCAGCCCGAGGGCGGTGGCGCCTGCGGGTCGGCGCTCCGAGGAGCCATGGAACGTGAGCACGCGCACCTCCTGTCGCCGACAACTATAGTGCAACTTCTGTCCGGCCGGCACGCGGATGCACCGGGTGCCCCGAGCATATAATCCGGGCGAGTGAACATCCGCCTCTCCAGAGCCTGCATGCCTTGGGCCTTTGCGGCCCTCCTCGTCGCCTGCTCCAACAGGGCGGTGAACGAGGCGCTCCCGTGCCAGGCGCCCGCCACGAAGAAGATGGCCGCCCTGCTCGACCGGCTGGCCCGGGACTCCGATCCCCTCAAGAACCCCTTCATGAATCTGGAGAGGGCGCGGGCGATCGGCGCGGCGCTTGAGACGACGCTGGATCCGCGGGAGTACCTGAGCGCCCAGCCGAAGTATGCCGTGGAGCTGCTCAATGCAGGGAAGACCGAGGAGGCGATCCGGGAGCTGGAGAAGCTCCGCGCCTTCATCGCCGAGGACCCGCAGCAGATCGAGCTCAGGCGTCAGGTGGCACACAACCTCGCGATCGCGTATCTCCGCCTGGGGGAACAGGAGAACTGCATCCTGAATCACTCGACCGATTCCTGCCTGCTGCCGATCCGCGGCTCCGGCGTCCACAAGCTCGAGCGCGGATCGCGCGCCGCCATCGAAGTGTTGATGGGGATCCTGAAGGAGGCGCCCGACGACCTGGAGGCGGCCTGGTTCCTGAACATCGCCCACATGACCCTCGGCGAGTACCCGGACAGGGTGCCGGCGCACTTCCTCATACCCCCGCGTGCCTTCCAGTCCGAGCACGAGGTCAAGCGGTTCGTGGACGTCGCCCCGCGGCTCGGTCTGGACGTCGACGACCTCGCCGGAGGCGGCATCGTCGAGGATTTCGACAACGACGACGACCTGGACATCATGGTCTCCTCCTCGTCGCTTCACGGGCAGCTCCGCTACTTCCGCAACAACGCGGATGGAACGTTCACCGAGCGCACCGAGGAGGCCGGGCTGACGGGAGAGGTCGGCGGGCTTAACATCGTCCATGCGGACTACGACAACGACGGCTACGCCGACGTGCTCGTCCTGCGCGGCGGCTGGATGTATGAAGGGGGGCATTTCCCCCGCTCCCTGTTGCGCAACAGAGGGGACGGGAGCTTCGAGGACACGACCGAGGCCGCCGGATTGCTCGCCTTTTATCCCACCCAGACCGCGGCTTGGTTCGACTACGACAACGACGGCTGGCTCGACCTCTACATCGGCAACGAGACGTACGATCAGGAGCCGCATCCCTGCCAGCTCTACCACAGCAACCGAGACGGGACGTTCACGGAGTGCGCCGCTGCAGCCGGCGTGGCCGTCCTGGGGATGGTCAAGGCGGTCGCGGCGGGCGACTTCAACAACGATGGCCGGATCGACCTCTACCTTTCAAGGCGGGGGGCCACCAACGTCCTGTTCCGCAACGACGGCCCCGGGCGATCCCAAACCGCGGGACCGTGCGGCTGGACCTTCACCGACGTCAGCCGATCCGCCGGGGTCACGGAGCCGATCGACAGCTTCCCGACCTGGTTCTGGGACTACGACAACGACGGCTGGCTGGACATCTTCGTGAGCGGCTACAGGATCGGCAGCCCGGCCGACGTCGCCGCGGACTACCTAAAGCTGCCGCACGGCGCCGAGCGGCCTCGCCTGTATCACAACAGGCATGACGGGACCTTTGCCGACGTCACCCGCGACGCCCACCTCGACAGGATCCTCCATTCGATGGGTTCGAACTACGGGGACCTCGACAACGACGGCTGGCTCGACTTCTACGTCGGCACCGGCGACCCCAACCTGCGCAGCCTGTTCCCCAACCGGCTGTTCCGCAACGCGGAGGGGCGGTTGTTCCAGGACGTCACGACCTCCGCGGGCGTCGGTCATCTTCAAAAGGGGCACGGCGTCTCGTTCGCGGATATCGATCAGGACGGCGACCAGGACATCCACCAGGTGATGGGCGGCGCTTTCCAGGGGGACCACTACCGCAACGTCCTGTACGAAAACCCCGGTCACGGGAACCACTGGATCAAGTTGAAGCTGGTCGGAGTCAAGACCAACCGGGCTGCCATCGGGGCCCGCATCAAGGTCCTCGTGGACACCGACGGCGGCGAGCGCGCCATTTACAAGACCGTCGGCAGCGGCGGAAGTTTCGGAGGCAATCCCCTGCGCCAGGAGATCGGCCTCGGGCAGGCACGATCGATCCGGGCGATCGAAATCGCCTGGCAGGCGTCGGGAGAGGTCCAGACCGTACGGGATGTCTCCCTGGATCAGGCGTATCTCGTCCGCGAGGGCGAGCCGCGACCGGAGCCGATCAGGCTGAAGCCCTTCAGGTTCGCCGACGCCCCCGCCCGAACGGAGTCGCCTCATGCCCATCGCTGAACCGAGGCCCGCCCCTTCTGTGCTATCATGCGCGCCTCCGCGCGGAGCGGCGGGGCGCCCGACCTGTTCTGCGAAAAGCCTTGGGGCGTGGGCGTTCTAAGGCATCCGCGGACCCCACTCGGAGCGCGCCGGGATCGGATTCATGTCCAAGGTCATGACGATGAAGGAGGCGATCGCGCGCTTCGTGCGCGACGGCGACCTCGTCGTCCTGGAAGGGTTCACGCACCTGATCCCGTTCGCCGCCGGCCACGAGATCATCCGCCAGCGCAAGAAGGAACTCACTCTCGCTCGACTCACGCCGGACCTGATCTACGACCAGTTGATCGCCGCCGGCTGCGTGCGCAAGATGATCTTCTCCTGGGCGGGGAACCCGGGGGTCGGGCCGCTGCACGCGTTCCGGCGGGCGGTGGAGCAGAAGCGGCCGCAGCCTCTGGAGATCGAGGAGTACACCCACTTCGGGATGGTCCTGCGCTTCATGGCCGGCGCCTCCAACCTGCCGTTCCTGCCCACCCGCAACTACCCAGGCACCGACCTGACCAGCGTCAACCCCGCCTTCAAGAAAGTGCGCTCCCCCTACGCCGACGAGGATCTGTGGTGCGTGCCGGCGCTCAACCCCGACGTGACGGTGGTGCACGCCCAGCGGGCCGACGCCGACGGCAACACGCAGGTGTGGGGGCTGTACGGGGTGCAGAAGGAGGCCGCCTTCGCGAGCCGCCGCGTGATCGTGTCGGTGGAGGAAGTGGTGCCGTCC
>JBIOWS010000040.1:0-8465 GCA_044868745.1 Candidatus Polarisedimenticolia bacterium | reverse complement strand
TCGTGGTATTCGCGTCGCGCGGGCTCCTCGGGAGCCGTCATGTCCTCGATCACCACTCGACCTCCGGGCCGCACCACCCGGACCATCTCGCGCAGGACGTCGCCTGGTTCCGGCAGGTGGTGGAAGGTGTTCCGGCAGACCGCCAGATCGAACGCCCCGTCCGCGAACGGCAGCCGCGCGGCGTCGCCGCGCGCGTACCATCCCCGTCCCCCGGCCACCGCCTCGCGGATCATCTCGTGCGTCAGGTCGACCCCGACGGCGAACAGATCGGCCTGCGCCAGGGCCGCCGTGACGATCCCGGGGCCGCATGCGACATCGACCGCTTTCTGCCCGGCCCGCGGCTGCGCGAACGCCACGAGTCGGCGCAGGCGCTCCTTGTCCCTCTGGAGCGGGCTGCGCGCGAACGCTTTCGCCTGCCGCGCGAACGCCCGCTCCATCGTGGCGTGGCGCTTTTCGGCCATCGGCGGACCCACCAGATACGGCGCTCATTCTAACCCGAGTCGTCGCTCATCGCAGGCGGGCCGCGGCCCGGGAGGCACGTGCGCGCGTGCTATAATTCGGGCCCATGTCAAAGCCCGCGTCATTATTCCTCTTCGCGCTGTTTCTCCTGTCTGCAGGCACAGCACCAGGCGCAGCCGCCCCGCCGACCGCACCCTCGGATGCCGGGAAAGGCTCGCAGCCGGAGGCCGCACGAACGATCGAGATGCACAAGGGCGTCGCCGGACTGGCCTACATCGGGCAGCCTCTCAAGGATTTCCTCGGCAAGTTCCCGCGGGCCCGGCCGATCCCGTTCGCCAAGCAGGAGGACGCCGTCATCGTCAAGGTTCCGGAGGCCGGGATCTCCTGCATGGCCGTCGGACCGGCCGGGGAGATGAAGGTGGCCTCCGTCGGGTTCAACTGGCGGGCGGGATACGAAGGGCTTGCCGAGAACGCCTACCGCACCAGCGAGGGGATTGGCAAGGGATCGACGATCAACGACCTGCTGGCGACATACGGCCGTCCGACCCGGATCTCGGCGGAGCGCACCAACAACCCTGGGGCGAAGGGCAATCCCATGCCGGCCGATCCGGGCGCTCCGCAGAAGTACTCGTATGGCAACGCCGGCGCCACCGTGACAACCTACTTCGTGGTCGAGGGCAGCGACATCGCGCGCGTGGTCATCAACCATCTGGCTCCTCTCGAGCGTCACATCCTCAAGCGCCCTCCCGCGGAAGCCGGTCCGGTGCCCTCCCCCTCCCCGGAATCGGTCCCGCCCGCGGCGAAGACGCAACCCTAGACGATCGCCGGGACGGTCGATGGGCTCGCCCCCGGAGCGCACGAGTGCCTCAGCACAGCGATGTCGTTGTCGTGGGCGGCGGGATCATCGGCTTGGCGGTGGCGCGCGAGGCGGCCCGCGCGGGGATGGCCGTGCGTCTCCTCGAGCGCGGACAGACGGGGAGCGAGGCCTCCTCGGCCGCGGCCGGCATGTTGGCCCCGCAGATCGAGGCGGAGGCGGCCCACCCTCTGCTGTCGCTCTGTCTCGCGGCACGCGATCTGTATCCTGCCTTCGTGCGCGCGGTGCGGTCGGAGAGCGGCGTCGATCCGGCGCTCCTGGAGGGCGGAACGCTGGTGCTGGCCCGTGATGCCGAGGGGGTGGCGGCGCTCGACCGCCGGTACGTCTACCAACGCAGCCTCGGCCTCGACGTGGAGCGGCTGTCGGGCGACGAGCTGCAGCGTCTCGAGCCCGGCATCGTCTCCGGCCTCGCGGGGGGCCTGCTCCTGCCGCGCGACTGGAGCATCGACAACGTCCTCCTGCTGCGCGCCCTGCACCTCTCCGCCGTATCGGCTGGCGCGCGCGTGCAGCCGGGGGTCTGCGTCACCGGCCTCGTCGTGGAGCGTGGGAAGGTCCGGGGGGTGGAGAGCGAGCTCGGGCGCTTCCTCGCGCGTGCGGTGGTCATCGCGGCGGGGGCCTGGTCGGGGATGATTCCCGGCCACGGCATCCCCCCCGTCCCGACCCATCCCGTGCGCGGGCAGATGCTTTGCCTCGGCCGGACGGAGCCCGCCCCGACGCGGGCTTTGTTCACGGAGGGGTGCTATCTGGTCCCGCGCAGCGACGGCCGGCTCCTCGTCGGCAGCACGATGGAGAGGGTCGGCTTCGACACGCACGTGACAGCGGAGGCGCTGGGCCGGCTCCTTTCCGCCGCGCTGTCACTGGTCCCCTCCCTGCGCGGTGCTACCTTCAGGTCGGCCTGGGCCGGGCTGCGCCCCGCGACCGACGACGGCCTGCCGGCGATCGGACCGGGGCCACTCCCGGGACTCCTGTATGCATGCGGACACCTGCGCAACGGCATCCTCCTGGCCCCCATCACGGCGCGCATCATCGTGCGGCTGGTGCGCGGCGAGGAGCCGGGCTGCGATCTCGTACCGTTCGATCCCTCACGCCTCGCCCGCGCGGGCTGAGCGCGCCGCGCCGTCACCTGTCCTGGCGGGCCTTCCTCGCGTTCTGGAGTTTTCGCTCGTGCTCGGCGAGAAAATCGATCCTGAGGGTCTCGACCAGCGCATCGCGCCGGTCGTACAGTCTCTTGAGCTTGCGCGGCTTGACCCGCGTCAGGGCGAAGGCGGTGAGGAGAGGTGCGGCGATGGTGCTGTCGGAGTAGACGACGACCGAGTCGGCGAGCATCTCGGGATCAACTTTGCCCCAGGATACCGCCTCGGCGGGCGTGGCTCCCGAGAGTCCGCCCGTGTCGGGCCGGGCGTCGGTGATCTGGATGAAGTAGTCATGACCGCGGTCGCTGAGGCCGAGGATTTCCTGGATCTGAGGCTCGGTTTGCAGGATGAAGTTCTTCGGAGAGCCTCCCCCGAGCATCAGGGCGGCGCTCCGGCCGTTGCCCTGCTTGGCGGCATAAACGATGCCCGCCGTCTCATTCACGTCCCGCGACACGTCGACGCGCGGACCCACCCCGCGCATCGCCAGCTCGGCGACATTCATGCCGAGGGACGAGTCCCCCGGCGAGCTGACGTAGCACGGGACGCCGGCGCGGTAGGCGGCGGTCAGCACGCAGGTGTCCTCCACGCCCATCTCCTTCTCGCGAGCCGCCAGGTATTTTCCGAGGAGGTAGTGCAGCTCGGCCGTCCCCATCTCCTTGTTGAACGGCTTCTCCGCCATGATGGTGCGCAGGTAGTTGTCGGTGTCGAGCAGGACGTGGTAGTCGAAGAGGATGTCGTAGATCCGGATGACCCCTTCGCGCCGCAGGACCGTGTCGTCCACTTCGTGCGAGCCCCGGTGCAGCGACATCCCGAGCCCGAAGTGCGTGTCGTGATAGAGATTTGCACCCGTGCTGACGATCCAGTCGATGAAGCCGGCCTTGATGAGCGGAACGATGCAGGACCGGCCGACGCCCGCGGGCGTCAGCGCCCCCGACAGGGTGACCCCGACGGTCACCTCGTCCTTCAGCATCTTCTCGGAGAACAGGCGACACGCCTGCTGGAGCCGGCCCGCGTTGTAGGCCAGGAACGTCTCGTCGATCAGACGATCGACCGCGGTCCCGGGGCGGATCGGGTCAGGATAGATCCGCTGGCCCGACAGGAACGCTTTCTTGTGACCCATCGCGACCCCCAGCCGATTTGTAGCAGGATTGCGGTGATGCGCAAGAACGCGCGCGATGATAGCACGCAAGATTAAAGGCGCGCAACGTTCGCGATGACGCAACAAAGCCGCGGCGATCGCGTCCTCTCGACAACAATCAACATATGCTATCGTCCCGAACGTGAAGACCTCGGCCACCACCTCGCGCCACAAGGACTCCATCGTCCCGCTCCGCTCGTCGCGGACGTCTCCGACCGGGGCTCCGCATGAACATCCCACGCTCAAACCACCGCTCAAGTGGGCCGGCGGCAAGCGCTGGCAGGTACCTCATCTCCGTCCGCTCTGGAAGGGCCACGTCCATCGACGCCTAGTGGAGCCATTCTGTGGGGGTCTTGCGGTCGCTCTCGCCCTCTTGCCCGAGCAGACGCTCCTCAACGACATCAACACACATGTCATCAGCTTCTACGGTTGGCTCAAGAGCGGCCTGGAGATTGCCGTGCCGATGAGAAACGATGAGACGCTGTACTACGCACACCGTAGCCGTTTCAATGAGCTCCTCGCCTCCGGGCAAGCCGACAGCGATGAAGCCGCCGCACTCTTCTACTATTTGAACCGCACCGGATACAACGGACTTTGCCGATTCAACCGCCAGGGTGGGTTCAACGTGCCGTTTGGGCGCTATGCGAAGATCATCTACAGACGCGATTTCTCTTCCTACCGCGAGGCCTTCGCCGGCTGGGAGTTTGTGAGCAAGGATTTTGAAGAAATCCCTCTTGAGAAGGGTGACTTCGTCTATGCGGATCCTCCCTACGATGTCGAGTTCACGAGCTACTCGAAGCAGGGTTTTTCGTGGGATGACCAGGTACGGACGGCTGAGTGCCTCGCCCTGCACAAGGGGCCTGTCGTGCTCTCAAACCAGGCGACGGGCAGAATCGTGGCGCTCTACCGAACTCTCGGCTTCAATCTGATCTTTCTCCGTGCTCCCCGGATGATCAGCTGCACGGGCGACAGGACACCGGCCAGGGAAGTGCTCGCCCTCAAAAACCTCTGAACCCATGTCGACCCGCAACACCACGACCGGCGCCGTTCTGGAGCGGATGATCCTGCCGGCCCTGCGCCTACTTGGTTCTCGGGGGCCCCGGATGGAGCCTGCGAGACTTCTACACGGGTGATGGTCTTCGCAGGCACCTGGTCAATACGGATAAGGTCGAGATCGTAACCCTGGAAGATTTCGTAGCGAGAGCCAACCAGACGAGGCTGTGATCGCCGCGGGCAGACTGGGCCGTGCGTCGCAGCGCCTCAGCCCCGTCCGCCTCTAGGCGGAGAAGGAAGTCCCGCATCCACACGTGGATTTGGCGTTGGGGTTCACGAAGCTGAAACCTGTGCCGTTCAGCCCGTCGGAGAAGTCCAGGGTGGTCCCGTTGAGGACGATGGAGCTCTTGGCGTCGATGAAGATCCGGACGCCCTTGTCTTCCTGGACCTTATCTCCCTGGCCGGGCTCCCTCTCAAAGCTCAGCTTGTAGGACAGGCCCGAGCAGCCGCCCCCCACGACCCCGACGCGCAGGCCGTGGTCCTGCAGCCCCTCCTTCTGCATGATGGCCTTGATTTGCTCGGCCGCCTTCTCGGTGATCTGGATCATCGTTCCTCCTCGTGACTTTCAGATTCTGGCCGCACGGCCGGCGCCGCGCGCCGCCTCGTGCAGGGGTGAGATCTCGCGCAGGCGCCGCACCGCTCCGACCACCCGCTCGAGGACGTAGTCCACCTCCGCCTCCGTGTTGAAGCGTCCAAGCCCGAAGCGGATGGAGCTTTGCGCCTGATCGTCCCCCACCCCGAGGGCACGGAGCACGTGCGACGGCTCCTTGCGCGCCGAAGTGCATGCCGAGCCGGACGACACCGCCACGTCGTCCAGAGCCGTGATGAGTGACTCCCCCTCGATGTAAGAGAAGCTGACGCTCAGGTTGTGCGGCAGCCTCTCCGTCGGATGGCCGTGGACCTGGACGTCCTCAATTCGGTCCAGGATTGACGCCTGAAGACGGTCGCGCATGGCCCCCAGGCGGCGCGACTCCTCGGGCATCTCGGCCCGGGCGATCTCCAGGGCCGCCCCGAGGCCGACGATCCCGGGAACATTGAGCGTTCCCGAGCGCAGACCGCGCTCGTGCCCGCCGCCATGGATGATCGGCTCCGGCACGACACGGGGATTCTTGCGTCGAACGTACAGGGCGCCGATACCCTTGGGGCCGTAGACCTTGTGCGCCGACAACGACAGAAGATCGATGCCCATCGCCTGGACGTCCACCGGGATCTTCCCGACCGCCTGCGCGCCGTCGCTGTGGAACAGGATCCCCTTCTCCTTGCAGAGGGCGCCGATCGCGGCGACGGGGTGCAGCGTCCCGACCTCGTTGTTGGCGATCATGAGCGACACCAGGAGGGTCTTGTCGGTGATCGCCCGACGCACGTCGTCCGGATCGACCTGGCCGTGGCGGTCCACCGGCAGGAGCGTCACGCGCGCCCCGCGCTCGCTGAGCTTCCCGGCCACGTCCAGCACGGCCGGATGCTCGGTCGCCCCGGTGATGACGTGGTCGCCCTTGCTCCGGTAGGCTTCGAACGTCCCGAGCAGAGCCAGGTTGTCAGACTCGGTCGCGCCCGAGGTGAAGATGATCTCCTTCGGGTCGGCGTTGATCGTGCGGGCGACCTGGATGCGGGCCTTCGTGACCGCCTCCTCAGCCCGCCAGCCGAAGGAATGCGTGCGCGACGCGGCGTTGCCGAACTCGGCGGTGAAGTACGGGAGCATTGCCTCGACCACGCGCGGGTCGACGGGCGTCGTCGCGTGGTGGTCCATGTACACCCGGGCCTTCATCGCGCCACTCCGCCGCGGTCGGGAGAGGCGAGGTCGCGCAGGGTCGTGCGCCCGAGCCACTCGGCCATCTTTTTCTGCACGGCCGCGAGCGGGCGCTGCCCGCTGCAGGTCTCCGGCCTCGGACAGCCGTCCGCGGACGAGTGCACGCACCCGTCGAGTCTCGGAGGCCCCTCGATCGCCTCGATAACCTCCCAAAGGGTGATCTCCGACGCCGGTCGGGCGATCTGGTACCCGCCCATCTTGCCGTGATGGGAAGCGAGCAGCCCCTTCCGGGCGAGCCGCTGGAGCAGCTTCGCTATCAGCGCGGGCGGGACGCAGAACGTGTCGGCGAGCTCCCGCGCGCTCCAGTACTGGCCTTCGGGTGCCAAGCACAGGTGCCTCATCGCCATGAAGCCGTAATCCGCTCGTTTCGACAGCCGGATCATCTTTCTGCCCGCTCCTGCCGCTGAATATGCGACTTGAGAGGTCCTATATTAGATATCCAGGAAAGGCTTGTCAAGAACGGCATTCGGCAGGGGACGATGGGAGGCTCGCCTCCAGAGCATGCCTCTTTGCATGGTAGGAGCTCCTGACGAGGGGCCCGGCCTCGACGTGTCGGAATCCGAGCTTGAGAGCGTCGGCCTTGAGGCCGGCGAACTCCTCCGGCGGGTAATATCGGGCCACCGGAAGGTGGGCCAGCGTGGGACGCAAGTACTGCCCGAGCGTGAGGATCTCGACCCCGGCCTCGGCTAGGTCGGCGAAGGTGGCCAGGAGCTCTTGCCTGGTCTCCCCCAGCCCGACCATGAGGCCGGTCTTCACCAGCGGTCGCGCCGAGCCGCCGCGCCAGATGATCGCCTCTCGAAGCAGGTCCACCGAACGCCCGAAACATGATCCTCTGCGGGCCTGGTCGTAGAGCCTGGGGACGGTCTCGACATTGTGACTGAAGACCACGGGACCTTCCGGCAGGATCACCTGCAGGGGTCGCTCGACTCCTCGGAAGTCCGGGGTGAGGATCTCGACCTGGCACCGGGGGTTTGCGCCGCGGACCGCTTTGATCACCGCCGCGAAGTGGCCCGTGCCGCCGTCGGGCAGGTCGTCCCGATCGACCGAGGTGATGACGACGTGCTCCAGCCCCAGGTGGGCGACCGCCTCGGCCAGGTGGGCCGGCTCCTCGGGATCCACGGGACGCGGTCGTCCCGTCGCGACGGCGCAGAAACCGCAGCGTCGTGTGCAGACATCCCCCAGGATCATGAACGTGGCAGTCCGCTCTCCCCAGCATTCGTAGATATTGGGGCAGCGCGCCTCCTGGCAGACCGTGTGCAACCGAAGCCCCTGCACCATGCCGCGCACCCGCTGGTAGTTCTCGCCGGTGTCGAGGCGGATCCGCAGCCACGGTGGCTTCGGCCCGGTCGATCCGGGACGTATGCCGGCGGACATCAGGACGCCATCCTGACTGCAGCTTCCCGCACCATGAGCCTCGAAAAGACCGATCCGAATTCCGCGACGAGGATCGCCGAAACTTCTCCGATCCCGACCGGCCGATCCAGTCGTCGCTCCATCGAGGTCACGCCCTTGGCGCGGATCCCGCAGGGGACGATCAGACCGAAGCGCGACAGGTCCGTGCTCACATTGAGCGCGAAGCCATGCGTCGTCACCCAGCGTGACAGGTGCACGCCGATCGAGGCGATCTTCTCCTCCCCGACCCACACTCCCGTCAGACCGGGAGCGCGGCCGGCCGCGATGGCGAACCGTCGCAGAGTCCGGATCAGGACCTCCTCCAGGTCCCTGAGGTAGCGGCCGACATCCCGCCTGTCCGGGCTCAGGTTGAGGATCGGGTAGCCGACCAGCTGTCCGGGACCGTGATAGGTGACCCGTCCGCCGCGATCGGTCCGCTCCACCGCGATGCCGGCCGAGCGCAGCGCTTCCTCATCGAGCAGGATCTCCTCGGGACGCGCATTGCGGCCGAGGGTGATCACCGGAGGATGCTCCAGAAGAAGCAGGTGCTCCCCTGCCCCGCCGCCCTCCGCCTTGACTCGTCTGGCGCACCGCTCCTGCAACGCCATC
>JBIOWS010000039.1:0-16015 GCA_044868745.1 Candidatus Polarisedimenticolia bacterium | reverse complement strand
CGACATCTTCCTCAACACGAGCCACGTCGATAACATGCCCGTGACGATCGTCGAGGCGTGTGCCATGGGCCTGCCCGTCGTCAGCACCGACGTCGGAGGGATCCGGGATCTGCTGGCGGACGACGAGACGGGCCTCCTGGTCCCCGATGGAGGGGAGGAGGCGATGGCGGAGGCGATCGACCGTCTCCTGCGAGATCCGGATCTTGCCGGGCGACTTTCGGCCAACGGGCGCAGCCTCGCGGAGCGATCCGATTGGGCGCAGGTCCGTCCCCAGTGGGAGGAAGTCTTCGAGTCGCTTCTGTCGTCCCCCGCGCGCCGTGTCAGGGAGGGATCCTGATGTGCGGCATCTGCGGTGTGGTGTCGGACGAGCCCGGCGCTCCGATCGGTCAGACGGCGCTGCTGGCCATGCGGGACGCGCTGGCGCACCGCGGCCCCGACGACGCCGGACACCATCTGGGGCCCGGAGTCGCGCTGGGATCCCGTCGGCTCGCCGTGCTCGACCTGTCCCTCAACGGGCACATGCCGATGAGCAGCGAGGACGGCCGCTACCACATCGTCCACAACGGTGAGGTCTACAACTACCTTGACCTCCGCGCGCTCCTGGAGGCACGCGGCCACACGTTCCGTTCGAGGACCGACACGGAGGTGATCCTGCGGCTCTACGCCGAGGAGGGGCCGGCCATGCTGGACCGTCTCAACGGCATGTTCGCCGTGGCGATCTGGGATGCGCGCGACCGGGAGCTGTTTCTGTGCCGCGACCGCTTGGGTGTGAAGCCGCTCTATTACGCCCTGCACGAGAACCGCCTCTATTTCGCCTCGGAACAGAAGGCTCTGTTCGCGGTCGGTGTACCGGCGCGCTTCGACGCGGGTGCCTGGGAAGAACTCCTGTGCTTTCGTTACGTCGCAGGAGAACAGACGCCCTACCTCGGGGTGCGGCGGCTCCTGCCCGGCCACTACATGCTGTGGCGGCAGGCCGCCAAGATCCGGCGCTGGTGGAATCTCGCGGACAGGGCGCGGTCCCAGCAGGAGAATCGACCGGCCGACCCCGTTGGCTGGTTTCGGGAATGCTTCGACAGCGCCGTGCAGCTGCGGCGCATCAGCGACGTGCCGGTCGGGGTGCTCCTGAGCGGTGGGCTGGACTCGAGTTGTGTGGCGGCATCCCTGGCCCTGCAGGCGGGCGAAGGCGTGGCCAGCTTCACGGTGCGATTCTCGGAACCCGGCTACGATGAAGGACCGCTCGCCCGGCAGATGGCGGAGCGCTACCATCTCGACCACCACGAGCTTTTTCTCTCGCCGCCCGACCTGCCATCGCGTCTGAGCAGATCGTCCTACCTCAATGATGAGCCGCTCGTCCACGGGAACGACATGCACCTCTGGGCAATCTCCGAGTATGCCAAGCCTCGGGTGACCGTTCTGCTCTCCGGCGAGGGGGCGGATGAGACCCTGAGCGGATACGTGCGCTATCGCCCGCTTCGGTATCCGAGACTGCTCGCCGCCGTCCGGCCGGTTCTCAAGGGGCTCGCCTCGGGATTCGGACTCCCCGGTCGTCTGCGCAAGCTGGCCCGGTTCCTGGAGCTCGGGCCTCTCGATCTGTTCGTGCTGTTCAACGCATGCGATGCCCTTCCCGGAGATCTCGAGGACCTGGGGATGCGGCCTGCGGCCGGGTTCGACTTCCGGAGGCAGGTCCTCCGTGAGGCGATCTCGCTCTATCCCGAGGACCGCGTGCGTCAGGCCATGTACAGCGACCAGCACACCTTCCTCGGCTCGATCCTGGATCGCAACGATCGGATGACGATGGGAGCCTCGATCGAGTGTCGTGTGCCGTTTCTCGACTACCGTCTGGTGGAAGGGTTGGCCGCCCAGTCCTCCGCAGTCCTCCTGTCCGGGGTGCGCGGCAAGCCGCTGCTGCGCCGCTCCATGGCCGCCCGGCTGCCGGCCGCCGTCCGGCGCAATCGCAAGTGGGGCTTCGGGGTGCCTTGGACACGCTACCTCCGAACCGTGCCGGAGCTGAAGGACCTCGTGGGCGCGCTTCCCGGATTGGAGCCGATCCGGAGCGGGCCGTTCGATCCCGCCCGGGTGCGACGGACGGTGACCCGGTTCCTTCTGGGGGACAATCATCACGATGCTCTCGTGCGACAATTGGTTATGATCACGGCGTGGCATCAGGCATGCGTCGGGCAGGAAAAATCCGTGGCGCACCCGCGGATCTCAACCTAGCGATGTCGCCCGTCGACCGGCTGGCGCTGGGGCTCGCTGCGCGCCTTGCCAGCGTCCTCATCCGATCGCTCCGGCGGCTGACGCGCTGGACCTACATCAACGCAGAGGTGGTCCACGGGCTCGCCCGGCGAGGCCAGCCGTACGTGCACGCCTTCTTTCACGATCAACTCCTGTTGATGACCTACTCGTACCTGGGGCGGGAATCGGGCCGGAGGCTCGCCGTGCTCAGCAGCCGACACCGCGACGGCGAATACGTGGCGCGCACGCTGGAGAGGTTCGGACACGTGATGGTGCGCGGCTCCACGGGACGGGGCGGCGTGGGCGGTCTGAAGGAGATGATCCGTCACCTGCGGGACGGACGGGACGCCGCCTTCGCGACCGATGGACCGCGCGGGCCCCGGCGACGCGTTCAGATCGGTGTCATCGAGGCGGCGCGGCTGGGCAGGGCACCGGTGGTCCCGGTTGCCTTCGCAGCCTCTAAAAAAAAACCCTGCGCTCCTGGGATGCGTTCCAGATCCCGCTTCCCTTCGCCGCCTGCGTGTTCGTGTATGGCGAGCCGATCGTCGTCCCAGCGGGCGCCGATCGTGATGCGATGGAGATGAAGCGCCGCCGCCTGGAGGAGAGTCTGGTCCACCTGACAGAGCGGGCCGAGGCGATCGCTCGCGAGGGGCGCGACCCGGCGGCGGGTGGCGCGGCAGCGCCGGTGCGCCGGGGCGGGGGCCTGTGAGGCCCGACTTGACCCGCGTCCTGATCGTCGCCGGGGAGGCCTCCGGCGATCTCTACGGCGGCCTCCTGATGCGGGCCATGGCGGGCTCGACAGCGGTGGGCGGGCGTCGCCTCACCTTCCAGGGGGCGGGCGGGCCGTCGATGCGCGCGGCGGGCCTGGCAAGCCTCGGGGACGCCGCGGCGATGGGAGTCACCGGGCTTTTGGAGGTACTGCGCAGGCTGCCGGTGATCTGGGGCGTCTACCGGCAGGCCTGCATGATCCTGGGCGGCAGCGACACCCGGCCCGATCTCGTCATCCTCATCGACTACCCCGACTTCAATCTTCACCTGGCGCGACGGGCGAAGCGTGCCGGCGTGCCGGTGCTCTACTTCGTAAGCCCGCAGATCTGGGCCTGGCGGAAGGGGAGGGTGCGCCGGATCGCCGGCTCGGTGGACCGGATGCTGGTGATCCTGCCGTTCGAGGAGGCGATCTACCGGCGGGCATCGGTCCCGGTCGAGTTCATCGGCCACCCGCTGCTCGACCTGGCGCGACCGACGCTCACGCGGCAGCAGGTTCTGGCCCCTCTTGGCCTCGACCCCCTGCGTCCCACGCTGGCGCTCCTCCCGGGGAGCCGATGGAACGAGCTGCGCTCCCACCTGCCCGCGATGCTCGGGGCCGCCTGCATCCTGCAGGCCGAGTTCAGAGACCTGCAAATCATGATCTCGGTCGCTCCGACTGTCGCCCGGCGGGAGGTGGATCGCCTCGTCGCCCGGATCCTGGGGCCGCGGGGGGCCGCGCCGGCCCGCCCGGTCCTGATCGAAGAGAATCGTTACGACGCCCTGGCCGCCGCGGATTGTGCGGTCGTGGCCTCGGGGACGGCCACGCTCGAGGCGGCGCTTCTGGGCGTGCCCATGGTCATCGTCTACCGCATGAGCCCCCTCTCCTACGCCGCCGCCCGGATGCTGCTTCGGGTGCCCCACATCGGGATGCCGAACCTTATAGCGGGGGAGCGGGTGGTGCCGGAGCTGATACAGGACGAGTGCCGTCCGGAACGGATTGCTGTGGAGCTGCGGCGACTCCTTACGGATCCGCCTGCCGCGGACCGCATGCGCCAGAAGCTGAGTGGCGTGCGAGAGCGACTGGGCCGGCCGGGCGCCATCGAACGAGCCGCGGAGGTTGCCTGGGGTATGATGGGCGCCCGGCGCGGGACGCAAGTGGCCTGAGCCCGGGGGTGGACATCGGGGAGGGTCGGTTCCGCGTGAAGAGCATGACCGGCTTCGGCGAGGGCACGGTGGAGCGTGACGGACTGCGCGCCGAGGTGGAGCTGAAAGGGGTCAACCACCGTTTCCTCGATCTCAAGATCAGGCTTCCCTCCGACCTGGCCTCGCTCGAGGCAGCCTTGCGCGCGCGCATCCAGCACGCCGTCGGGCGCGGGCGGATCGACGTATCCGTCTCCCTGGCCTCGACGCGTCCGCCGACCTACCGGGTCGAGGTCAACCAGGCCCTCATCGCCGGGTACTTGAGGGCGGTAGGCGATCTCAAGAAGGAGTTCCGCGTCCGCGGCTCGCTTGCGCTCGAGGCGATCGTCGCCCTCCCCGGGGCGCTGGCGGTCCAGCCCGAAACCGCACCGCCCGACGGTGCGGCTCGGGATCTGATCATGGAGGCACTCGAACGGGCGATCCTGGCTTTCGAGGCGATGCGGGCCGAGGAAGGAGTCCGTCTGGCCAGGGATCTGGGCACCCGTCTGGACACGATCGGAGCCGAGGTCGGACGGGTCGAGGCGGAGGCGCGCGGCCTCCCCGAGACCTACAAGAGGAGGCTCGAGGAGCGCGTGAGGGCTCTCCTCGAGGACAGGCGCCTCGACGAAACGCGATTTGCCCAGGAGGTGGCGCTGCTCGCCGACAGGGTGGACATCACCGAAGAGGTGGTGCGACTGAAGGGGTACCTCGAGCAGGCCCGGGGCCTGATCGGGCCGACGCAGGAGCCGATCGGCAAGACGCTCGACTTCATCATGCAGGAGATGAGCCGGGAGGCGAACACGGTCTCCTCCAAGGCGGAGGCGCTGGCGATTTGCCAGGCCTCCTTGCGGATCAAATCCGAGGTGGAGAAGATTCGCGAGCAGGCCCAGAACCTGGAATGAGCGCGCCGCGCGGTCCCGTCGGAACGGTGTTCGTGATCTCGGCCCCCTCGGGCGCCGGCAAGACGACCCTCTGCAAGCGCCTCCTGCGGGAGGTCCCGGGCATCGAGTTCTCCGTCTCCTACACCACGCGCGAGGCCCGGGGGGGGGAGAAGGACGGCGTGGACTACCATTTCGTGAACCGCGCGGAATTCGAACGTCGCCGGCTGGCGGGGGAGTTCGTCGAGTGGGCGGTGGTGGGTGGGCACCTGTATGGGACATCGGCGACGGCGGTTAAGGAGGCCACGGCAGGAGGCCGGGACACCCTGCTCGACGTCGACAGCCAGGGCGCCAGCGCGATCCGCCGCCTCATTCCGGGGGCGATCCTGATCTTCATCATGCCGCCCAGCAAGGAGGCGCTCAGCGCGCGCCTTCGCAAGCGCGGCAGCGAAGATCCCGAAGGGCTGGAGCGCCGGCTCGGCCTGGCGAGGGGAGAGCTGGAGAAGGCACCCGCGTACGACTATGTGATCATCAACGACGACCTGGAGGCGGCCTACGACCAGTTGCGGGCGGTCGTGATCGCCGCGCGCTGCAGGCGGGACAGGCAGATGGCGCGGATTGCGGAGATCACCGCGGAGTTTTTCGTCTAGAATAGCGGCCTGATGGAGGTCCCATGATTGACAGCGGTTCGATCGGCAACAAGTTCGAGTTCATCACCATCGCGGGGGAGCGCTGCAAGCAGCTCCAGCGAGGCGCCCGGCCGCGCATCGAATCGATGGCCAGGAAGCCGGTGACCGTCGCCCAGCAGGAGGTGCTCGCGGGAGTCGTCGAATACAGCTACGGTCCGTTCCCGGAGGAGTACCCGGTGGAGACCGAGGTGGCCGAGGTGGCCGAAGTGACCGCCGAAGGCTATCCCGTCGAAGCGGCGGAGATTGAGACCGGTGAGGAAGGCAGCTGATCGGCACGCGGAGCGAGCCGAGGAGCGCGAGCCCCGCGTCGTCCTGGGTGTGACCGGCGGGATCGCCGCCTACAAGGCGGCCGAGGTCGTCCGGGGTCTCACCGGGGCCGGGGTCGAAGTGCACGTCATCATCACCCGGGGCGGGCAGGAGTTCATCACGCCGCTGACGCTGCAGACCCTCTCCGGGCAGCGGGTCATCACCGACCCGTGGGATCTGACGCGCGGCCCCGACATCCAGCACATCGCCCTGGCTCGGAACCTGGACCTGCTCCTGGTCGCTCCGGCCACCGCCGACATCCTGGCGAAGTTCGCCCACGGGATCGCCGACGATTTTCTGAGCACGTTCTACCTCGCCGTGACGGCGCCCGTCGCCGTGGCCCCCGCCATGAACGTCTGGATGTGGGAACACCCCGCGACGCGGGCGAACCTCGATCTCCTGAAAGAACGGGGGGTCCGCGTCATCGATCCCGGCGCGGGGGAGCTGGCCTGTGGCGAGGAAGGGGTCGGCAGGATGGCCGAGCCTCGGACGATCGTCGAGACGGCCCTGTCCCTGGTTAAAAAAAAACTTCGCGGTCGCTTGAGGGACGTCGCGTCCTCGTGACCGCGGGTCCGACGCGCGAGGCGATCGACCCGGCCCGCTTCCTGAGCAACCCTTCCACCGGCAAGATGGGCTACGCGCTGGCGCTCGAGGCCCTGGCGCGGGCGGCGGAGGTGACGCTCATCACCGGCCCCACCCACCTGCCTCCGCCCCCCGGAGTGAACCTCGTGCGCGTCACGACCGCCGACGAGATGTTTCGAGCCACCCTCAACCAGGCCCCCGGGGTCGAC
Organism: Candidatus Polarisedimenticolia bacterium; assembly: GCA_044868745.1. Classification (GTDB taxonomy): domain Bacteria; phylum Acidobacteriota; class Polarisedimenticolia; order Gp22-AA2; family Gp22-AA2; genus JBIOWS01. Next base: position 9,190 of record JBIOWS010000039.1, on the reverse strand, counting down.
CTGATCCTGAAGGCCGCCGCGGTCGCCGACTACCGGCCGGAGGAGCGCGTCCGGGAGAAGATCAAGAAACCGACGCCGGGAGGACGGCGGCAACGCACGGGGGGTGGCGACGGCGCGATCGCGCTGCGATTGATGCCGACACCGGACATCCTGGAAGAGGTCGGGCGGCGCAAGAAGCCGGGACAGGTGCTGGTTGGATTCGCGGCCGAGACCAGCCAGCTGGAGGCCAATGCCCTGAGGAAGTTGAAGAGGAAAAACCTCGACCTGATCATCGCCAACCGCATCGGCGAGGAAGGGGAGGGATTCGAGGCCGACACCAATCGCGCCCTCGCCATCGACCGCCACGGTACCAAGACCGAACTGCCCCTGATGTCGAAAGTGGAGATGGCGCGCGCCGTCCTCGATCTGGCGGAGCGTCTGCTCCCCGGCGGCGACGGGAAGCCCGCGCGGAAAGGCAACCGATGATCCGATCGCCGGAGGTCCGGCAGGCCGTGCGCGCCCGGCTGGAGTGGCTCCGCCTGCTCGGGATCGAGGACCTCGCCGTGCGTCGCCAGGCCGGGAGCGGCTCGCCCTCCGCGGGGGCCGGGACGGTCGCGGCAGAAGCGGTGCAGGTCTCCCTGTTCGGGGGTGCGTCCGGCGATGCGCCGGCCCCTTCGGTCAGCGCCCGCCGTGGAAAGGGTCGCGCCGAGGGCACGCGCGGCTCGCCCCTCGACACCGTCCCGGTCCCCCAGGCTCCCGACGCCTCCGCGGCCCTGCGGCTCATCCGCGAGGAGATCGGCGACTGCACGCGGTGCCGGCTGTGCGAGAAGAGGACGAACGTCGTCTTCGGTGTCGGCGACCCGAACGCCTCCTTGATGTTCATCGGCGAGGGGCCGGGGGTCGACGAGGACCGTCAGGGCGAGCCGTTCGTGGGACGCGCGGGGCAGCTCCTGACGCGGATCATCGAGTCGATGGGGTATGCGCGTGAACAGGTGTACATCGCCAATATCGTGAAGTGCCGTCCGCCCGAGAACCGCACCCCCCTGCCGGACGAGATCGCCACCTGCTCCCCCTTCCTGTTCCAGCAGATCAAGTCGATCCGGCCGCGGGTCATCGTTTGTCTCGGGACACCGGCGGCCCAGACGCTCCTTGGAACACGCGAAACCATCACCCGGCTGCGCGGGTCCTTCCACGAAGCGGGTGGCTTCAAGGTGATGCCGACGTTCCACCCCGCCTATCTCCTGCGCAACCCGGGTGCGAAGAAGGAGGTCTGGGAGGACATGAAGAAGGTCCTCACCTACCTGCGCACGCCGCGATGAACATCGTCCGGGCCTCGGTCGCCATCCCGCGGCCGGTGCGGCGTCTGTTCACGTACACGGTCCCCCCGAGCCTCCTGTCGCGCTGCCGGCGCGGCGTCCGCGTCGTCGTCCCCTTCGGGCGCCGCAAGCTGACCGGCTACCTGATCGAGGTCGGACAAGGAGCCGGGGAGTCTCGGGCCTCTCTCCCTCTCAAGGCAGTGGAGGAAGTTCTCGACCCCGATCCGGTCCTGACCGAGTCGATCCTGGATCTGACCCGCTGGAGCGCCGAGTACTACCTGGTTTCCTGGGGGGAGATGCTCCGCGCCGCACTGCCGGGGATGAAGGCGGTCCTGCACAGGATGGTGGCGATCACCGACACCGGGCAGCGGCTGCTTCGTGATGCGCCCCTGTCGAAGGTCGCGGCCGATCCGGTCGCCCGGGAGGTCCTGGGCCTCGCCGCGCGCTTCTCCTCGGAACGTGGTAAGGCGATCCGGCTGTCGGTCCTCAGAAAGAGACTGGGACCGAGATTTCGGGCCTCCCTTCTCTCGCGTCTGGAGCGCGACGGGCTGGTGCAGGTGACCGAGATCGCCGCCGCGCCCGGGCCGCGGGCCCGTTCGAACGAGTACGCGATCCTCGCAGGCAGGGACGACACAGCGGTATCCCGGGAGGGTGCGGCGAAATCCCCGCGGCTCGGGGCCCGCCAGCGGGACGCTCTCAAGGCGCTGCAGGAGGGCGGTGGCAAGCTGGCGGTGCCGCGGCTCCTCGAGCGGGCCTCGGCGGACAGGTCGACGCTGCGTTCCCTCGTGAAGCGTGGGCTGGTTTGGATCGAAGCGGTCGAGGCTCCCCGACAGCCTCATTTCATGGATCTCCCTGCGGACCCGGCTCCGCCCCTGCGACCCACGCCGGACCAGCAGGCAGCGATCGCGGCGATCGAGACGTTGCTCCACGCGGGGCAGTACGCCACCTGTCTTCTGCAGGGGGTGACCGGCAGCGGCAAGACGGAGGTCTACCTGAAGGCGATCGAGGCGGTGGTCGCCTCGGGCCGGAAAGCGCTCTACCTGGTGCCCGAGATCGGCCTGACGCCGATTCTGGCGCGCCGCATGCGCGCCCGGTTCGGGGAGGTCCTGGCGGTCCTGCACTCGCGATTGTCGGAGGGGGAGCGCCATGGCGAGTGGCGACGCATCCGGGACGGCAAGGTGGAGGTCGTCCTGGGGGCGCGCTCCGCGGTGTTCGCCCCGGTCGCCGGCCTGGGGCTCATCGTCGTCGACGAGGAGCACGACGCGTCCTACAAGCAGGAGGAGTACCCCCGCTACAACGGGCGGGATCTGGCGATCGTGCGCGGCAAGATGGCCGGGGCGGTCGTGGTCCTCGGATCAGCCACGCCGTCGATGGAATCGTATGACCGGGCGATGCGGGGAAAGTACGTCCTCCTGGGGCTGCCCTCCCGAGTGGGAACGGCGGGGCTCCCGCTGGTCGAACGCGTCGACATGCGGCGCGAGTTCAAGGAGGTCGGGCGGGAGCCGATCGTGTCCCGGCGCCTGCTCGCCGCCCTGCAGGACAGGATCGGGCGGCGGGAGCAGAGCCTGGTCCTCCTGAACCGACGCGGTTTCTCGACCTTCGTCCTGTGCCGGGCCTGCGGCGAGCAGGTCGGTTGCCGCCGGTGCAGCATCGCCATGACGCTGCACCTGCGTGACAGACGCCTGCGCTGCCACTACTGCGGCGAGAGCAGGGGCGTTCCCGAGACGTGCCCCGCGTGCGGCGGCAGCCACCTGCACTTCGGGGGCACGGGGACGGAGCGCCTCGAACAGGTCCTCACGGCGGCGCTGCCAGGGGCGCGGATCGAGCGCATGGACCGCGACACCGTGAGGGGCCGCGGTTCGGTGGAGGGGATCCTCAGCCGCGTGGAGCGCGGACAGATCGATATCCTGCTCGGGACGCAGATGATTGCCAAGGGGCACGATTTCCCGAACGTCACGCTGGTGGGGGTGCTGGCGGGCGACGCGCTCCTCGGTCTGCCTGATTTCAGGGCCGCGGAGAGGACGTTCCAACTCCTGGCCCAGGTGGCGGGCCGGAGCGGCCGTGGAGATCTTCGCGGGGAAGTGATCGTCCAGGCGTACGACGCCGATCACCATGCGATCCGCTCCGCCTGCGAGCACGACCTGCAGGGATTCGCCGCCAAGGAGCTGGCCTACCGAAAAGCGCTGAATTACCCGCCCTACAGCGCGCTGGCCGTGATCCTGGTGAAGGATCGCGTGTTCGACCGGGCCAGGGCCGGTGCTGCGACCGTCGCGGCTCTGCTGCGCAGACGATCGCCGCGGAGCGACCAGGTGCTCGGTCCGGCCCCGGCGCCGCTGGAACGATTGCGCGGGGAATATCGCGTGCAGGTGCTGCTGAAGGCGGCCAGTCGTCGCCAGAGGCAAGCGGCCCTGGGCGCGATGCTGGAGGAGCTGGACAGGGGAAAGACCCGCGTGGATCGCCTGGTCATCGATGTCGATCCGATGTCGACACTGTAGGACGGACCGATCCGGGCGAGTTACTTCACGAATTCGAGGCCGGGCCGTCGGTCGGCCGGCACCACCTCGCCGATGACGGCGGCCGCCTGGTTGCCGCGCTCGCGCAGGCGGCCGACCAGCGCCGGGGCCTCCCCCGCCGGAAGGGAGACCAGAAGACCTCCCGATGTCTGCGGGTCGACCACGAGCCAGGTTTCCTCCTCGGAGAAGTTCCCCGTGAAGGTCATGTAGTCCTGCGCCACCTGCCGATTCGAGCCGGTGACGGAGGTCGCGACCCCCTGCGCGATGAGACCGAGGCTCTCCTCGTACCGCGGGACGTCCTTGAAGCGGATGCGCATCCTCACGTTGCTGCCTTTGGCCATCCCGAGCGCGTGCCCCGACAGCCCGAACCCGGTGATGTCGGTGCAGGAGTGCGCGTCGAATTCGAGCATCGTCTCGCAGGCGACCCTGTTCAGCATCGCCATCCATTCGACGGCCTTCGTCAGTACCTCCTCGGACACCAGGCCGCGGCGATAGCCCGTGATGAGAACGCCCGTGCCGATCGGCTTGGTCAGGACCAGATGATCTCCCGGACGCGCCCCGGTGTTCGTGATGACTCGCTTGGGGTCGATCAGGCCGGTCACCGAGAGACCGTACTTCAGCTCGTCGTCGCGGACCGTGTGGCCCCCGACCAGGGTCGCGCCGGCCTCCTTGATCTTGCTGAATCCACCCTCCAAGATCCTCCGCAGCGAGGACTTTTCGATCCCCTTGGCCGGGAAGTTGCAGAGGTTCATCGCCGTGAGCGGGCGCCCTCCCATGGCGTACACGTCGGACAGGGAGTTGGCGGCCGCCACCTGACCATAGAGATACGGGTCGTCCACGACCGGCGTGATGTAGTCGACGGTCTGCACCAGGGCGAGACTGTCGGACAGGCGGTAGACGCCCGCGTCATCGCCGGTCTCGAATCCGACGATCAGGTTCGGGTCGCTCTTGGCCGCGCCGGCGAATTCCTTGACGATTTCGCTCAGGTCCACCGGACTGAGCTTCGCCGCTCAACCGCCCGAGCGCGCGTGGCTGGTCAGCTTCGCCGCCGTCGCTTCGTTCATCGATCCTCCGGAAAGCCGGCATGGTAACGCCGCGCGCGGGGGTTGTCAATGTGCAACCGTCTGATGGACCGGGAGATGCGCGCAGCGTGGGTTATAATCGCGCCTGTGATGGACGTCTCCACCCGGGTAAGCGGCAGCATCCTCGACACGATCGGGAATACCCCTCTCGTCCGGATCGGCCGTATGAATCGCGAGCCCGGGGTGCTGCTGTACGCGAAGCTGGAGGGGTTCAACCCGATGGGGAGCGTCAAGGAGAGGATTGCCCTGCGGATCGTCGAGGAGGCCGAGCGCCGGGGTAATCTGAGAGCGGGTATGGCGCTGCTCGAGTCGAGCAGCGGCAACACCGGGATCGGACTGGCGATGGTGGGAGCGGTCAAGGGGTACAGGGTCGTCATCACCATGGCCCAGAGGGTCTCGGTCGAAAGACGTCAGATGCTGACGGCGCTGGGGGCCGAGATCGTCTTTACCTCGCCGGAGGGCGGGTCCGACGAGGCCTGGGCGATGGCCGATCGGCTGTATGCCGAGAACCCGGGCATCTACTTCAGGGTCGGCCAGTACGTCAACCCGGACAACGTCCGAGCGCATTACGACGGGACCGCCGAAGAGGTGTGGCGCCAAACGGAAGGTAGGATCGACTGGCTCGTGCTCACGCTCGGAACCTGCGGGACCCTCGTCGGCATGGCGCGCCGGCTGAAGCAATACAACCCTGCTCTCCGGGTCGTCGCCGTGGAGCCCCAGCTGAAGCACGCGCAGCAGGGACTGAGGAACATGAGCGAATCCCGCGTTCCGGAGATCATGGATTGGGCGCTGGTGGACGAGAAGATCGTCGTGCAGGACGAGGATGCCTACCGCACCGCCCGTGACCTGGCGCGGATGGAGGGGATCCTGGCCGGCATCTCTTCCGGCACGGCGCTGTTCGCGGCCCTTCAGGTCGCCCGCAGGATACGGAGAGGGTGCATCGTGACCCTGCTGCCCGACCGAGGGGAGAAGTACCTCAGCACCACACTGTTCCCACGGGGCCCGGACCCCGCCTGAGCGCCGGGGCCGGAAGAGGTGGGCGTGCCATCCCGGTGCCTGCTGATTCAGGTGATCGCCTGCGAGTCGAGCGAGGAGATGCGCCGCGCCTACCTGGCCGCGGATCCACGCGCCGACGTCGTGGAGCTTCGGCTCGACCTGGTGAAGGACCTCGATCTGGAGCGCCTGCTCGGGGCCCGCGGGAAGCCCAGGCTGGTCACCGTGCGCAGCCGCCAGCAGGGCGGCGGGGCGCGGCCATCCGACAGGGAACCCCTTCTGCGGCGCGCGCTGCAGGCAGGGGTGGAATACTTGGACCTCGAGTTCGGAAGCCAGGATCTCCCGTTCCTGAAGGACGATCGGATCTCGCGCCGGATCCTCTCGTTCCACGACCTGATCGGCACTCCGACCGATCTCCCGGCCCTCTATGCCCGCATGCGGTCGGTGGCGGAGGGGGCTCTCCTCAAGATCGTGCCCTTCGCTGACGCCGCCAGCGACAACCTGCGGGTGCGTGATCTCCTGCGGGCGGCCGAGGAGGGCAGCCTGGCGGCCTTCTGCCAGGGGCCCAAGGGGGCGCCAAGCCGGGTCCTCGCTCCTCTGTGGGGGTCCGTGGCGACCTACGCCCCGCTCCGGGAGGCGCGCCAGACGGCCCCCGGCCAGGTCGCGCTCGAGGATCTGGTCGAGCTGTACCGGTTCAATTCGATCGAGGCGACGACGCGCATCCTGGGGGTGGTCGGATCTCCGGTCGGGCACTCGCTGTCCCCCCTCATCCACAACGCCGCCCTCGGGGCGCTCGAACTGGATTATCGCTACCTGGCGTTCGAGGCCGAAACGCTCGCGGAGTTTCTCCCGCTCGCCAGCGAGCTGCGCGTCTCCGGGCTGAGCGTGACGCTGCCCCACAAGGAGAGAGTGCTGCCCTACCTCGATACCGTGGATGAGACCGCCCGCCGTGTCGGGGCGGTCAACACGGTCGTCAAGACTTGGAATCGCCTGCAGGGGTACAACACGGATGTAGAGGCCGCGGTCACGCCCCTTCGAGCGCGCCTGGATCTGAAGGGTGCGAGGGTGGCGGTGATGGGAGCAGGAGGGGCGGCGCGCGCCCTGGTCTACGGCCTCCAGCGGGAGGGGGCCCGCGTCACGGTCTTCAACCGAACCGCCGCGCGGTCGCGCGCACTCGCGCGCGACCTGGGGGCCCGTTCGCTCCCCTGGAGCCGCCTGCGGCGCTTCTCCTGCGACCTCCTGGTGAACGCGACGCCGGTCGGTATGGCGCCCCAAGTCGAGCGCGCCCCGGTTCCGGCCTCCTGGATTGCAGCCCCCTTGGTCTACGACCTCATCTACAATCCACCCGAGACCCTGCTGTTGCGGCAGGCGCGACGCAAGGGCTGCGCGGTGATCGAAGGGGTGGAGATGTTCGTGGCGCAGGGGGCGGCGCAGTTCCGCCTGTTCACCGGGAGGGAAGCACCTGTGGACCTGATGCGCGCCGCGCTGCTGCGCGCCCTCGCACGTCCCGGCCCGCCGGCTCCGGGGCGAGGAGCGCTCCCGGACTCGCGAGCGCACCGGTCGTCGCGCTCGAGGTCTCCACTTGGAGGGGGGCATGCCGAAGGCTGACGCGGATCCCCGCGGGCTCTCCGTCGACAAAGCGCTCGGGTGGATCGATAGGAACTTCGAAGGGCACCTGGCCGATCTCCAGGGCTACCTCAAGATCGACAACCTGATCGGCCATCGCGATCGTTGCGACGAGATGGCCCGCCGTCTCAAGGCCGAGATCGAGGCGCTGGGCGGTCAGGCGTCGATCCTGGATTACGGCGACCTGCCATTCGTGTACGGCGGGATCGACGCGGGCGCGAAGAGGACGCTGGTCGTCTACCGCAACTACGACATCATCCCGCCCGAGGGAGCCGACTGGTCGGCCCCCCCGTTCTCCGGACGGGTCCGGAAGATGGAAGGTCTGGGAGACTGCATCGTGTCCCGAGGCGTCTGCGATCCGAAGGGGCCGCTCGTGGGGACCCTGCGAGCGGTCGAGGCGCTGATCCGGGCCGAGGGGAGCCTGCCGATCAATCTGATCTTTCTCCTGGAGGGAGACGAGCAGCTGGGGAGCCCCACGCTTCCCAAAGTGATCCGCGAAAGGCGGCGTGAGCTCAAAGGGACGCACGGGGTGCTCTATCCCAAGTTTTGCCAGGGGCGCTCGGGGGATCCCGTCCTGCCGCTCGGGGTCAAGGGTGTGCTCCTGCTCGAGCTGATCTGCGCAGGTGGCGCCTGGGGCGGCCCCACGCGAACCTCGATCCACAGCGGCAACGCCGCCTGGGTCGCCTCGCCGGCCTGGAGGATGGTGCGCGCCCTCTCGGGCCTGGTGGACGATCACGAGCACGTTCTGGTCGGCGGCTTCTATGACGACGTGGTGGAGACCATCGAGGGCAGGGACGGTCAAGGTGACCGCCGCGTCGGAGGCCTCGAGGATCAGTACGAGTACCTGCGCTCGCGCCATGTGCTGCGCTTCAAGTACGATCTGCCGCCGCCGGCGCTGTGCCGCAGGTACATCGGCGCGCCGACGTTCAACATTGGCAACCTGCTCATCCATCGCAGCCGGCCCTGGTCGCACTTCCTCCTGCCCTGCGAGGTTCGAGCCCAGATTGACGTCCGCCTGGTCCCCGATCAGGACCCCGAAGCGATCGTGACCGCCATCCGGGATCATCTGAAACGGAGCGGCTTCGCCGACATCGAGGTGATCACGCGCCTGGCCTACCGCCCCTGGTCGATCGACGAGGAGCACCCGCTCGTCGCGGCCGCGCGTCGGGTCTACCGCGCGTTCGGGAAGGATGCGGAGGTCCATCCCTCGAGCGCCGGCTCGCACTCCTTCAGCCTGTTCGCGGAGATCGGCCTGCCCTTGGTGGTGGCCGGCCTGGGAACCGGCGGCCGGTCGTTCCACACCAGCGAGTACGCCTCGATCGGCGGTATCCGGGAGTTCGAGAAATCGATGGTGAGGTTCCTGCACGAATTCGCGTGCGTGGAGGTGTGACAAAGATGCGGCGTCGGTTCTGTGGGCGCAGCCGGTCCGGGCTCATTCTAACGGCGCTCCTGGTCGCGGCGCTGGCCCGCTGCGTTTCGATGGAGCGCAACCCGACCGTCGTCGGTACCTTCAGCGACAAGCTGAGTCTCTATAACTATAAGGAGGAAGGCAGCCTGGTCCACATGGTGGTCGGCGTCGAGGCGGCCCGTTTCATCCGCAAGGAGCTGTACTTCCCCCTGTTCGTCCAGGTCGCCAACAGGTCGAAGGAGTCGTTCGAGATCAGCCGCGAGTCGTTCACCC
>JBIOWS010000038.1:0-7731 GCA_044868745.1 Candidatus Polarisedimenticolia bacterium | reverse complement strand
GATCCGGCCCCGAACACTCCCAGATAGAGGCAACCGGCGAGGGCGGTCGGGACGGTGGTCAGGACGAGCAGGGCCGGCGCGCCGGTCCCCGCCAGCCCATGGACGCTGCCGACCAGGAACGGCCGGAGCGCGAGGTGGAGCGGGTGTGGATGGTGGTGCGTCGCCTCGCTTCCGTGCGCGACGGCGTGGAAATGCAGATGCGCGTGAAGGACGCCGTCGTGGCGGTGCTCGTGGACGTGGGCGCGGACCTGCAGGGCCGCGCGAAGCGCCGACGCCCCCAGGCCGATCAGCATCAGAGCGGCCGCCAGCTCGAACACCATCACCACGCCGCCGGGCAGGGAGGCGCGCGCCATCAGGATCAGCCCGCCCGCCGCACCGAGCGACAGCGCATGCCCGGCCCCCCACCAAGCCCCGGTCATGAGGCCGCGGTGCAGGCCTTCCCGCCCACCCGTGAGCGCGGCGATCGCGGCCACATGGTCGGCGTCGAGAGCGTGCCGCAATCCCAGGATCAGCCCGAAGAAGACGGTGGCGGCGAACGGAGCGTCCATCTCGGCGTCACTGTAGCACCATCGGCGTCCTGAGGTATCCCCCGTTTGAGGCGCCTGCGCCCCGGCGTGGTTCTGGCCTGAGTCTTTTGAGGGAACGCGGGCGAAACATGGCGGGCCGCGACGCGCCGCGGCCCGCCACGCGAGAGCGGGGATACCTCAGATCGACGTCGCGTTGACAGCCCATCCCAAATGCATTAGCATCGCTCACGGAACGCACACGTGTTGTTGGAGATCCGAGCGTGCGCGGTAAAGCCGGCGTGACGGCCGGTTCCGAGCCCCGCGCGATGCGAACCGCCGAACCCGGTCAGGCCCGGAAGGGAGCAGCCGCAAGGAGGAGCTCGCAGGCGCCGCGGGTCACCTTGGACCGGCCCTCAGGCCGGCTTCGCGAAACGGGGCCGATCGCGCCGCTCGTCAATTCCCGTCGCACTCCAGGATCGTGAAGCGCCTTTGAGCTACCAGGTCCTCGCCCGCAAGTATCGGCCGCAGACGTTCGAGGAGGTGGTCGGGCAGACCCCGATCGTCACCACTCTCCGGAACGCGGTCGAGCACCGCCGGATCCACCACGCCTACCTGTTCTCCGGGTTGCGCGGTGTCGGCAAGACCACCGTGGCGCGGCTGATGGCCAAGGCCCTGAATTGCGCGCAGGGGCCGACGCCGCGCCCTTGCAACGCCTGCGCCTCGTGCGCCGAGATCGCCGACTGCCGCTCCCTCGACGTGCTGGAGATCGACGGCGCCAGCAACCGCGGGATTGACGCCGTCCGGGAGCTGCGCGAGACGGTGCGCTACGCGCCGGCGCGCGACCGGTACAAGGTCTACATCATCGACGAAGTCCACATGCTCACCACGGAGGCCTGGAACGCTCTGCTCAAAACTCTCGAGGAGCCTCCGGCGCACGTCGTCTTCCTGTTCGCCACGACCGACTACCGCAAGATCCCGCTGACCATCCTGTCGCGCTGCCAGCACTTCGAGTTCAAGAAAATCCCCCACACGCAAATGGTCGCTCACCTGAAGGCGGTGGCCGAAGGGGAGAGGATCGCGGTGCCTGAGAGCGTCCTGGACCTGATCGGCCGCATGGCCGAGGGGTCGCTGCGCGACGCACAGAGCGCCCTCGACCAGGTGATCGCCTTCTCCGGGACGGCGGTGACCGACGAGCAGGCGCGCCTCATCCTCGGCGTGATCGACCGGGACCTGATCGTCGACTTCTTCAGCGCGGTCAGGGGGCGCGACAGCGGGCGGCTGGTGTCGATCGTGGAGACGGTCTTCGACAAGGGATATCCGCCGGTGCAGTTCCTGGAGGACCTGATGGCGTACGGACGGGACCTCCTCCTCGCGAAGGTGGTCTCCGATCCGGGGCGCTATCTGGCGGGAACCGTGGAGGAGATCCGGGCGCTCGCAGAGAGCGGTGCGGCCTACTCGGAGGACGAGCTCCTGCGGATCCTCGAGCTGATGACCCGCGAGGAACCGCGCGTCAAGAGCTCCGGCCATCCCCGCTTCCTGCTGGAGGCGCTGGCGATCAAGCTGGCGCGCCTCTCCGATCTGCAGCCGATCGAGGAACTGGTCGCCCGCATCGACCGGCCGCCCGAGGAGCCCGGGGACGCCGGGCCGCAGGCGGGCCGGCCGCGGCCGGCCGCCGCCCCCGGCAGCGCCGGCGACGGTCCGGCGCGCCACCGGCCTCCGCTCGGGTCGCGGGACCAGGCTCTCGTCGAAGCGTTCCTCAAGAGGGTTCACGACGAACGGGGAGCGCTGGGCGCCTTCCTGGAGCAGGCGTCCTGGCTCGAGATCGCCGGGGACACGCTCGAGATCGCCTTCACGGAGAAGCACGCCTTCTTCAGGGAGAAGATCGAGAGCCGCGACTCGCTCGAGTTCCTGAAGCGCGCGCTCCGGGAGGTGGCCGGATCGGACTACCGGATCACAGTCACCACCGCCTCGCCGGCGGCCCTGGACACGCGAACCGTGACGGCAGCCGAGGCGGACGAGAGTCGCAAGCGGCACCTGCGCGAGCGTGCGATGAAGGAGCCGATCGTGCAGACCCTCCTGGACGCGTTCGGCGGGACGATCGTGGACGTGGAGACGACCTGATGGACATCAAGGCGCTCATGAAACAGGCCCAGAAGATGCAGGAGAAGCTGCAGGAGGAGATCGCCGGGCTTAAGGTCGAGGCCTCGACGGGCGGCGGCATGGTGACCGTCACCATGGGCGGCAACCGCGAGCTCCTCTCGGTGCGCATCTCTCCTCAAGTGGTCGACACCCGGGACGTGGAGATGCTGGAGGACCTGGTGCGGGCGGCGGTGAACGAGGCGAACCGCAAGGTGGAAGCGGCGCTTGGCGAGAAGATGAGCGGCCTGCGGGTTCCCGGGCTCTGAGGCGATGCAGTTCGCCGCGCCTCTGGAGCGCCTGATCGAGCGCCTGAGAAAGTTGCCGGGGATCGGCGCCAAGTCGGCACAGCGCCTTGCCTTGCACATCCTGCGTGCCGGCATGGCCGAGGCCCAGGCGCTGGCCTCGGCCATCCTCGAGGTCACGGAGCGAATCCGCCTCTGCACCACCTGCTTCAACCTCACCGATGTCGACACCTGCGCGATCTGCGCCGACCCGGGGCGCGACCGGTCGGCCGTGTGCGTCGTGGAGGAGCCTCACAACCTGATCGCCATCGAGAAGTCCGGTCAGTTCCATGGGCTCTACCACGTCCTGCACGGCTCGATAGCCCCCCTGCGCGGCCTCGGACCCGACGATCTAAAGATCGCGCCCCTTCTCGCTCGTCTGCGGGACGGCAACGTGACGGAGGTCATCCTCGCCACCAACCCCAACGTGGAGGGGGAGACGACGGCGGTTTACCTGTCACGGTTGCTGAAACCGTTGGGCGTGCGCACCACACGCATCGGCCTGGGTCTGCCGGTCGGCAGCGAGCTGGAATACGCGGACGAGGTGACGGTCGGCAAGGCGCTCGAGGGGAGACGGGAGATTTGATGCGGGGCGCTGCCGGGTCGGGGCGGACCGCCCGGTGAGGGGGGCCGGCAAGCAGGGTCTCTTCCTGCACATCGAGGAATTCGCGCGGCGGCGCTACCGCCTGGTGTTCCTCGTCACCCTCCTCCTGGTCCTGGCCTCCATCCTGCTCGGGCGCCGCATCACTCTGGACGGGGACGTGCTCAACCTCGTCCCGCAGAACAACAGGGTGATTAATACCTTCCGCCAGGCCCTCAAGGGCTTTGGCAGTCTGGACTATCTCCTCCTCCTGGTGACGGCGCGGGAGGGGCAGAGCCTCGAGGACCTGCAGGACTTCGCCGACCTACTCGCCGAACACCTGAAGCGGAGCCGCCTCGTCGAGTACGTCGAGCACAAGATCGACACCTCGGGTCCCTTCTTCGCGTTCTTCCGCACCAACCAGGTTCTGTTCCTGCCGCCGGACAAGCTCGGGGAGTTGTCGGCCAAGTTCGACGATCGGGCCATCTTCGACCGTGTGCGGGAGAACCGGCGGCAGCTCACCGGTCCCTCATCCTTCCTGGTGAAGCAGCTCCTCCAACAGGACCCGTTGTTCATCAGCCCGCTTTTGTTCGAAGAGGTGCTGCGCAGCAGAGGGCCGCTCAAATTCGACCTCCAGAGCGGCTACTACCTCTCCAGGGACGGGGGGGCCCTCCTGATCATCGCCAAACCGATCAAGGCGGCGCAGGACATCGCCTTCGACCGGGCGCTGATGGCCGAGGTGCGCCGCGAGGTCGGGGCGGCCGCTGCCGAGTTCGCCCAGGAATCCGAAGGGAGGGGGCCCGCGGGGAGCGGGGAGGCGCGGCCGCTCCGGGCGCCGGACGTGTCGTATGGCGGAGGGTACATCATCGCCCTCGACGACAGCGAACTCATCATGCAGGACATGAAGTGGAACGCCGTCCTGTCGTTCGTGGCGATCATCCTGTTGTACTACTTCTGCTACCGCCGTTTCGGTGCGATTCTCTACTCCGCCGTGCCGCTGATGGTCGGGCAGTTCCTGACTCTGGCGATCGCCTCTCTCTGCCTGCGCAATCTGAATTCGGCGACCACCGGATTCTCGGCGATGCTGATGGGGCTCGGCACCGACTTCACGATCGTCATGTACGCGCGCTACGTGGAGGAGCGCGTCCGGGGCCGGACGCTGTCCGAGGCATTACGGTTGATGATGGGGGCGACCGCCTTCGGCGTGTTCACCGGCGCCATCACCTCGGCCGGAACCTTTTATGCCATGTGCCTGACCGACTACAAGGGACTGCGAGACTTCGGGTTCCTGGTGGGGTCGGGGATCCTGCTGTGCCTGGTCGCCATCCTGTTCCTGATGCCCGCCATGATCGCCTGGAACGAGGGGCGCCGGCGCAGGAAGGACGTGGCGAAGAAGCTCTACCTGCACTCGTTCGGGATCGAGCGTGTGATGACCTGGAGCACGCGGCACCCCTGGCCGGTGCTGGCGGGATCGCTCGTGTTGACGATCGCAGCGGGACACTACGCCTGGAGGGTCGAGTTCAGCGACAACGTGCAGGACCTCCGATCGCCCAGGAACGGCGGGATCCTGATGCAGGAGACGATCGCCAAGAGGTTCGGGGCCTCGTTCAGCCCGATGATGGTGATCTGCCGCGGCGGCGACCTCGACACGGTCATGCAGAGGAATCGCGAGGCGAACCGCCGGCTCGACGCGTTCGTGGCCGATGGGACGCTTCTCGGGTACGAATCGATCTTCAGTTATCTGCCGCCTCGCCCGGACCAGGAGGAGGTGGTCCGGGCCCTCCGGGACGGCTCGAGCGGCGCGTTCGACCCAAGGCGAATCGAGCGGACCTTCCGGGCGGCGCTGCGGGAGAACGGGTTCCGCGAGGAGACCTACGAGGACTATCTGAAGACCCTGCCCGCTCTTCTCCGGCCGAGCCGTCCGGTCACGCTTCGGGATCTCCAAGCCGCGGGGCTCGATCGGTATGTCAGCCGTTACGTCAAGGCGGATGACGGGAGAGGGTACACTTCGGTGACCTATCTTTTCCCGGCCGACGCCAGCTCGAAGAGGACCGCACCCCCCGCCCTCATCAGCGCTCTCGATCGGCCGGACGAGGGGACCGAGGTGACGGGAGTCAATATCGCGAGCGTCGAGCTGCGCCGCATCTTCCGCCGGGACGCAAAGAGCGCCGTCCTCCTGGGCCTGGCGGTGGTGACGTTGCTCCTCTACATGGACTTCAGGAGCCTGTGGCTGACGGCCCTCGCCAACATCCAGCTCCTGCTCGGCGTCATCTGGATGCTGGGCGGCATGCGGATCCTGGGCATCAAGATGAACTTCGTCAACTCGTTCGTGACAACGATGATCCTCGGTGTTGGGATCGACTACGGGATCCACATCATCCACCGCATCTCCCAGGAGGGACTCGGGAACCCCACAGGTCTGCTGGAGACGGGCAAGGCGGTGATTATGGCGGCTCTGACAAACGTCGCCGGTTTCGGCACCATCGGACTGTCGAACTACCCCGGTCTGCGTTCGATGGGGATCGTGTGCGTCATCGGCTCGGTGACCTGCCTGATCACCGCTTTGACGACCTTGCCGGCCCTGATGATCCTGACCAGAACCCGGGTCGCACCGCGCGTTTTCAGGGAACCGACATGAGATGAGGGCGTCGGACAACGTCGGACGGTTCGTGGTCGCCGTCGTAGTGTTCGTGTTCCGCGGAGCCCGCCTCCTGGCGATGCGCCGCTCCCCGAGGAAGGATGCCGCGCCCGGAGCCTGGGAGGGTCTGTCGGGAAGGGTGCGGGCGGGCGAACAGCCGCTTGACGCGGCCCACCGCGAGGTCAGGGAGGAGTGCTCCCTGCGGGTGGAGATCGAGCCGCGGCCGGTGGCCGCGTACCAAGCCAAGCGCGGGGGGGCGGATATGGTGGTCGTGGCTTACCGGGGCGCCTCCCCTTCCGGCGAAGTCACCCTGTCGGAAGAGCACGATGAATTCGCCTGGATGACCATCGAGGAGTTCGCCCGGGCCTGCCGCTTCGACAGGCTCGTCGAGACCGCCCGCCTGGCTTCGAGGACGACGGGTCCTTCCTGAGGGGCTCGATCAAGCCGGCCGGCGACCCCTTCTGTAGAGCAGCCATCCGGACGTCAGCAGCAGGATGCACCCGATCAGGAGCTTCGCGGCGAAGAGCCACCTGCTCGTGCCTTCGGGGGCGCTGAAGGCGAAGACGATGGCCGTCGCGGTGGTCAGGAACCCGACGGCGCCGGCGAGGATCGTTCCTTGCCGGCCTCCGGGGACAGGGATAGTGCCGGGCGGTGCTGTGCCCGGGAGGCCCAGCTTGAGAAGAGAGGCGAAGTGATAGAGATAGGGGATGAAATAGACGACGATGGTGAAATCGGCCAGCAGGAAGTAAGCCTCCTTCACCCCCGCTCCCGCGAAGCTCATCCCGATCAGAAGGCTGGAAATGGCCCCGGTGACCAGAAGTGCGATGTGAGGCGAGGCATATCTGGGGTGGAGGCGGCCGAACGCCGCGGGGAGGTAGCGATCGATCCCGGCGACGAACGGGATGCGCGACGACCCGGCCAGCCACGAGCTGACCCCTCCCATGCCGCCAAGAGCGATGAGCAGCGCCGAGATCCCGGCCAGGAACCCGAGCCCCATCTTCGACTGGACCGCGGCGATGGCGCCGCCCACGCCACTCAGGATCCCGATTTCCCTCTGGGGAAGGGCGCACAGCAGGGCCGCGGTGCCCAGCACGTAGATGAGGGTGATGATGACGCCCGCGATCAGGATGGCCCGCGGCACGTTCCTGCGCGGCTCGATGATCTCCTCGCTCATGAGCGATCCGAGATCGAGACCCGAGAAACCGAAGCAGATCTGGGCAAAGAAGGCCACCGTTCCCGAGCTGAAGATCGGCAGAAGGTCGGCGACCCGGAACGGCGTGGCGGGTCCGTACCGCGCCGCGGCCCAAGTGCCGATCACGATCAGGAGCGCCGCCGGCAGCCACGTCCCCAGCGCCCCAAGGTTGTTGAGCCAGCGCCCGTACCGCAGTCCCCTGACGTTCATCCAGATGGCGATCCAGAACAGCAGCAGCGATGCGGACGCCATGAGCAGCGAGTTGTCCTCGAGATGGGCGTACCTCTGGCCGAACATGAAAATGAAATTGCCCACGGTGAAGATCAGCAGGTGGGGGAAATAGACGAGGTTGTTGGTCCACAGGCACCAGCCGGCGATGAAACCGTGCCCGTCGC
>JBIOWS010000037.1:0-7016 GCA_044868745.1 Candidatus Polarisedimenticolia bacterium | reverse complement strand
CGCCCGCCGCGGCCTGCGCATCGGGGTCCTTGTCGTAGTCCAGGAAATTCACGTCGCGCAGCAGGGCCATCCAGTACAGCTCGGTCGCTTCAGCGGCCTCCCAGGCGCTGGCGAGCGCCGGGGCCGGCGGAATGGCAAACTGGTGCGAGTCGGATCCCTCCAGATCGAACGCCTTTCCGGACATCGGATTGACGAGTCTGCGCCGGTCGGAGACGATCGGGCACCCCATCGGGATCGCCTCGAAATCCTCATGCCGGCCGGTCGTGACCGCATGCAGCAGAGCGTCGTAGGCCGCGGGATCGACCTCCCCGAGCGCGTTGTGCGGCAGCGCCTTGGAGTAGCTGCCGATCCGACTCGGATAGAGGCTCTCGTCGCCATTGTCGGGATGGGCCGGGATCGGAAGGGACCTGTTGAACCTCTCCGCCTCGTGGCGGATCGCCGCCGCCATGTTGCGGCGCCGGACCTCCGCCGCGTCCAGACCCGCCTCGTCGGCGATGGCGGGCGGGGGCTTGAGGCCGGCCGCAGCCGCGGCGACCGTGCAGGTGGCGAGACCCCCTGCCGTGCCGAGGAACTGCCGCCGGCTCAGGGGCGACGATTTTTGGCCGCAGTCCCCTGCGCGTAACTCTTTGTTCTTGGGCATCGGGAGGAGCTTACGGTGATCCCGCCGTCCCGTCAACGCAACCGACAGGCGAGGGGGGTTTCGCGCCGCCGCGAGGGCTGGTAGAATCCGCCCCCCGGAATCATCCGGTCCTTGCGGTAAGGACCCGTGATGGCGCCTCCGACCAGGAGGGAGTTCCTGCGTTCCTGCGGCACCTCGGCGCTCGTGCTCGCGGCCTGGGAGATGATCCCCGGCGCCTTCGTGGTGCGCCGGGCCGGCGCCGCCGGGGTGTCTCCGGACCGGTTCGCCGCCTTCGCCGGCGCCGCGCTCGACAGGGCGCGCTCGCTCGGGGCCTCTTACGCCGACATCCGGATCAACCGCTACAGAACGCAGAATGTCCTGCTGCGATCGACACCCGATTGGACGACGGGGGCGATCAACAACGCCCCGTCGGTCACCGATGAGGAGAGCACCGGGTTCGGCATCAGGGTCTTGAGCCGCGGCGCGTGGGGATTCGCCGCCAGCTCGACCGTGGACGAGGCGACGATTGCCCGCATGGCGGGCGAGGCGGTGGGCATTGCCAGGGCGCACGCCCGTCTGCGGGGCCAGCCGGTGGAGCTGGCGAAGGTCACGCCCGCCCGGGACACCTACGCCACGTCCGTCGAGAAGGATCCCTTCTCGGTCGGTGTTGCCGACAAGATCGCTCTGCTGCGGCAGGTGAGCGACGAGGTGCGCAAAGTCCCCGGCGTCTTCTCGGTGACCCTGTTCCTGGAGCAGCGGTCGGAGGACCGCTTCTTCGCCTCGACCGACGGCAGCGTAATCCGGCAGCGCGTCGTCCAGGTGGCCCCCGAGTACACCGCGACGGCGCGCGATCTCAAAAGCCGCAAGTCGAAGACGCGGACCTATCGCCCCAACGCCGTTTGCGGCGGCTACGAGTTCGTGGAGCGCGCCGGCCTCCTGGAGAACGCCCGCCGGGTCGGCGAGGAGGTCGTCAACCATCTCAAGGCGCCGTCGGTTTCCGCGGGGAAGAAGGATCTCGTCCTTCTGCCGACCCACCTCGGTCTCACCATCCACGAGTCGATCGGCCACTCCACCGAGCTGGACCGGGCCATGGGGTACGAGGCGAACTTCGCCGGGACCTCTTTCCTAACGGTGGACAAGCTCGGCAAGTTTCGCGTCGGATCGGAGATCGTGAACTTCTACGGCGACCGTATCATGCCTCAGGCGCTGTCCACTTGCGGCTATGACGACGACGGCGTGAAGACCCGGCGTTGGCCGATCCTCAAGCAGGGGATCTTCGTCGGCTACCAGACCACCCGCGAGCAGGCTCACTGGATCGGCCAGGATGAGTCGATGGGCTGCTGCTACGCCGACAGCTAGGCCTCGATCCCCTTTCAGAGGATGCCGAACGTCTGGCTGGAGTCCGGGCGCGGCCCGACGTCGCTCGACGATCTGGTCTCGGGCGTCGATGACGGCATCCTGATCGATGGCCGCGGCTCGTACTCGATCGACCATCAGCGCTACAACTTCCAGTTCGGAGGCGACGCCTTCTGGGAGATCAAGGGCGGCAAGGTCGGAGCGCAGATCGCCGACGTGGCCTACCAGAGCCGTACGCCGGACTTCTGGCAAGCGTGCGACGCCATCGGGGACCAATCCACCTGGTCGAATGTCGGGCTGAACCGCGACGGGAAGGGGGAGCCGGGACAGGTCAACGCCATGAGCCACGGCTGCTCCCCCGCCCGCTTCCGCGGCATCACCGTGATCCGCACGGAGTAGTGGACGAGCGGGGGGCGAGCGTGGAGTGGACGCGGGAGGAAGCGCGGAAGACGATCGAGGGGGCGCTCGCCTGCTCCGAGGGAGCCGACTGCGACGCCGAGCTGGAAGTGCGGACCAGCTCGCACACGCGCTTCGCCCGGAACGAGATTACCACCTCCGGCTTCACCGAGACCCTGAGCCTGGTGATCACCTCGCAGCGCGACCGGAAGTCGGGGACGGTGACGACCGACGACCTCTCGATGGAAGGGCTCAAGGCGGCCGTGTCGCGCGCGGAAACGCTGCGCGACCTGATGCCCGCCGATCCCGAAGCGGTGGACCCGCTGCCGCCGCAGTCGTACCCGGTCCTGCAGAAGTTTCACGCCGACAGCGCCGCGGCCCGGGCGCGCGACCGGGCCGCAGGAGTCAAGGCGACCCTGACGCTGGCGCGCAAGAAGTCGCTGACGGCGGCGGGGTTCTTCCTGAACAGCGCCACGATCCGCGCCATCGGCAACTCCAAAGGGAACTTCGGCTACCATCGCGCGACCGATGTCGAGTTCTCGACCACGATGCGGACGGGCGACGCCACCGGTTCGGGCTGGGCGGAGGCCTACTCGCCGCGCTTCTCCGAGGTCGATCCGAAATCGGTTGCACAGCGGGCAGCGGACAAGGGGATCGCCTCGGCGAAACCGCGCGAAGTACCGCCGGGCGATTACACGGTGATCCTCGAGCCGGCGGCGGTGGCGGACCTCTTCCAGGCGCTCCAGTTCGGGATGCTGTCCGCCCGCGCCGCCGACGAGGGACGCAGCGTCTTCTCCAAGGAAGGCGGCGGCAGCCGGATCGGCGAAAAGATGTTCCACGAGTCGGTCACCATCGCGACCGACCCGTTCGATCCGCGCGTTCCGGCGGCGCCGTGGAGCGGCGGGGGATTCTTCTTCGGCGGCCGATCGACCGGACTCCCGAACCGCAAGCTGACCTGGGTCGACAAAGGGGTGCTGAAGGCCCTGCACGCCGACCGCTACTGGGCGCAGAAAACCGGCAAAGAGCCGACCCCTTTCCCCGCCAGCATCGTCATGGAAGGGGGGACGCATTCCCTCGAAGAACTGATCGCTTCGACCGAAAAGGGTCTCCTGGTCACCCGCTTCTGGTACATCCGGATCGTCAACCCGCAGACCGCGCAGCTGACCGGCCTGACGCGCGACGGACTGTTCCTGATCGAGACGGGGAAAATCGCCGGCCCGGTCGTGAACCTCCGGTTCAACGAGAGCCCGGCGGTGATGTTGAAGAACGTCGAAGGGCTGAGCCCCGCCGTCTCCGCCGGCCAGATGGTCGTCCCGGCAATCAAATCACACGATTTCACCTTCACCAGCAAGTCCGACGCCGTCTGAGTGACAGATCTGTCATCCGCTCCACCCTCGGGCCTCTCCCTCTCCCCAGAAGCGCCATACGGCCAAGTGTTTTGTATTCTGAAACATAACGCGACCGTGGCGCGGCCCCTTAGACGAGCGCCTCGATTCCTCTTGACGAGCACGGGAACTTAGCCGTATAGAATAGGCAAATCTGAGCTTAGGGAACACAATTCGGCCAACAGCTTCCTCAACAGGACGCGGGGCGGGCCGAAGTTTACCCCCTGATCAGAATGGCCCTCGAAGCCTCGCGAAGGGGTGGAAGAAATTGTTTACGTCGAATGCATCACGTCGTGCGTTTCTGCTCGCTGCTTCACTTGTCGTGTTCTCAGCGACCTTCGCCGCGGACCCGCCTGAACAGGACGGCAACGAAGTCACGCCTCCGGTCGCCGGAGTCGCCCGGACGCTTTTCCCCGAGGCGAGCCAGTACCGGATCGGGATCGAGGACGTCCTCCTCGTCTCCGTGTGGCGCGACCCTGATCTCACGCGCGAGGTCCCGGTCAGGCCCGATGGGAAGATCTCCTTGCCGCTCATCCAGGATGTGGTGGCCGAGGGGAAAACGCCCGCGGAGCTGGCGCAGGACATCCAGAATCGTCTCAAGGAGTATCTGAGCAATCCTTCGGTCACGGTGATCGTCCGCGAGATCAACAGCATCAAGGTATTCATCCTCGGCGAAGTGGTGCGTCCGGGTCCGCTCACCGTGCGCTCGAAGATCCGCCTTCTGCAGGCGATCTCGATGGCAGGAGGAGTCACACCGTTCGGAGGCAAGAACGGCGTCCTGGTCTATCGGAAGATTCGCGCGGGCCAGGAGGTGATCAAGGTCTCCTATCGCGACATCGTTTCGGGCAAGAAGCCCACCGAGAATCTCATCCTGGAGTCGGGCGACACGGTCGTGGTCCGTTAGGCGGCAGGTGGCCGGTAAGGGGGAGAGTTGCGTGCGGGTTTCTCGGTGATGGCCCATCGCGGGCGCGCGGGGGCGGGAATCGTCGCCGTGATCCTGATCGGCGCGGGGACCGGCCTCTGCCGCGCGGCGGTCGCCCGCTTCAACCGTTCCGCGAGCCTGCGCACCCTGTACACGCAGGACGTCTTTCACACGGGGGAGGGCGGACCGGACGACTTCATCACCGGGCTCCGTCTGAATGGCGACTGGTCGGAGTTGATGCCCCGCTCGGATTTCAATCTGTCGTACTCGCCCGAGTATTTCGCATATGCTGATTTCAAGGATCGAAGTCACGTCGATCACCGATTCCGGGCCGGCTGGCAGTTCACCCCGGGACGACGCTCGACGGTCGGCCTGCGACAGGGGATCCAGGTCACGACCCGGCAATCCGGGTTTCGCGAAGCCGCGGACGAAGAAGCGCAGCCGATCGTCGAGAACAGCCGCCGTGTCGAATGGGATCTGGAGCCTTCGTGGGGACTGGATGCGGGCCGACGCTGGCGTCTGCAGACCCGCGCTCGATATCGGACGCAGTCCTTCCAAAGCTCGGACCTGGTCGACTCAAGGCAGGCCGGCCTCGAGGTCTCGACCACCTCGAAGGTCGGGAGGGAGCAGCGCCTCGGGGTGCGGGTCCGAGGGGACGTCTACGAGTTCGACGATGGGCCCTTCTCCGACGGATCCGGTCGGAGGAAGTTCGTCGCGACGGAGGTCATCTGGACCAGCGACAGCACCAGGATCTTCGCCTGGACTGCCGGCGCAGGGGGCTTTCGCGGCAGCGGGGAGGTGACCTCGACCCGAGTCAGGCCGACGGCCGAGGCCTCCTGCACTTGGGGACTTCGCCGGGGCCGGGTCACTCTGGGGTACGACCTCGGGTATTCGACCTCGGGCGGCCTCGGCGGCAGCAGCCGCAGCCAGACGGGAGATCTCAGCCTCACGCACCAATGGGGCCGGGCCGTGGACACCTGGATCCGCGGTTCCCGGATCATCCGCGACCCGCTTGAGGAGACATCGTCTCAGGGACAGGCGATCCACGGATACCTGATGGATGCGGGAATCTCTTTCAGCAATCCGTCGGGATTCGAAGTGGTCGTGCAGCACAAGGTCGTCCGCCAGGAGAGGGCGACTCAATCGACGCTCGATTATCAGGAGGCTTCGGTCGCGCTGGTGGTCAAACCCCGCTCCGCGCGGGGAGCCACCAATGGCGCCCGCGCCAGCAGCGTGGAACCATGAGGAACGGCAGGCCGATCCGTGTCGTCTTGGCGGACGATCACACTCTCTTCCGCCAGGGGCTCCGCACGCTCCTCGAAAGGTTCGATCATTTTCAGGTCGTGGGCGAGGCGCGCGACGGAGAGGAGGCGGTCCTCGTCGCCCGTCAGACGAGGCCGGACGTACTTCTGCTGGATCTTCGCATGCCGATCATGGACGGCATTTGCGTGACGCGCATTCTGGCGGGCAAGATCCGGCCTCTCAAGATCCTCATTCTCTCTTCGTTCGAGGACGCTTCCCTGGTGGCGGCCGCCATGCGAGCGGGGGCCGCGGGGTTCGTCGCCAAGCGGGTCGACATCGACGAGCTCGTCGAGATCGTGAAGGAGACGGTGTCCGGCCGGACTCCACTCTCCCCGTTCCTGGCGAACCTCACGGCCGGAGAGGGCCAGACCTCCTCGATGGCCTCGGCGGAAGTGGGGAACAACTGCCTCACCGCGAGAGAGCGCGAGTTGCTGAACCTGCTGGCGCAGGGCTGCACGAACGGTGAGATCGCCCGGACAATATGCATGAGCTCCGAGACTGTGAAGGCTCGTCTCAAAGCGCTCTTCGGCAAGCTGCAGGTGCGGAATCGGACGCAGGCGGCGGTGGTGGCGGTGCAATGCGGAATGTTTGGATCGAGCAAACGCACCGTCCGGCGCGCCCAGGATCGCGCCGCTCCGGGGAGATTCGTTGGACACTGATCGGGTAGGCAGGTCGTACCCGGATGGGGATTGCTTCCACAGGTCGGTGCTCGTATCGTATGTGGACCGAAAAATGCCCGCAACCGAAGCGGCCGCTTTCAGGTGCGAGTGAGTCGGATTTCGCACCGGCGCCAGGACATTTGTCCGGAGGTGAT
Source organism: Candidatus Polarisedimenticolia bacterium (assembly GCA_044868745.1). Classification (GTDB taxonomy): domain Bacteria; phylum Acidobacteriota; class Polarisedimenticolia; order Gp22-AA2; family Gp22-AA2; genus JBIOWS01. The sequence goes on along the minus strand of JBIOWS010000037.1, from coordinate 222 downwards.
GTGATCGCATGTTGACCCAGCGGTCTCTCGACCGGCCCCTCAAGCGTCCCGACATCCAGGAACGCTCTGCCGGCGGGGATTTGGTCCTCTATGACGTCCGGCGAGGCAGACTCCACGTGCTCAATCCGTCCGCCGAGACCGTCTGGAGGCTCTGCGACGGTCGCAGCTCCGTATCTCAAATCGCCACCCGATTGACCGAGTTTTTTCAGGTCGAACCCGGGG
>JBIOWS010000036.1:0-3080 GCA_044868745.1 Candidatus Polarisedimenticolia bacterium | reverse complement strand
AGCTGGATGTGCGGGCGGCGTTGCGGGGGCAACACGAACGGCGCTCCTCGGAAGCACTCGCGCTGCTGGTTCGGGCGGCCGCCGAGCACCCCGACCAGGCGCTCCCGAGGTTCATCAGGGGGCGGATCCTCTACCTTCAGGGACGCCTCCAGGAGGCCGACCGCGAATTGGAGGTCGCGGCGGATCTTGCCCCCAATCCTCCCGCTTGGATGGCCGGTTGGATCGAGCTTTACCGCGGCCTGGCGCAGGAAAGGCTCGGCGATGCCCGCGCGGCACGGGCGCACTTCCGCCGCGCCAGCGAGGTCAAACGATTCCGCTCCGCCGAACGCGGGCTTCTGGAAATGCAGCGCGGGGTGGAGCCGCACCGCCTGTGCACTCCCTCCTGAGGCGGATCGCGGGTTGCAGGCCAGCCGGGGCGTGCTGCCCCGCGTGTGGCGGCGCGCCTCACCGTTTCAGAGCGCGCACCACCCTGACGACGTACTGCTGCGTCTCCGGATAGGGAGGAACCCCACCGAAGCGGTCAACCGCTTCCTCACCAGCGTTGAAGGCCGCGAGCGCCAGGTGAACCTTCCCACCATACCGCCCCAGGAGCTCCTTCAGGTAACGCACGCCCCCTTCCATGTTCTGCACCGGGTCGAACGTGTTCTCAACGGAGAATCGGGAGGCGGTCCGGGGCATCAGCTGCATCAGTCCCATCGCACCGCGCGGCGAGACCGCGAACGCGTCGAAGCGGGATTCCACCTCGATGACCGCCAGGACCAGAGATTCGTCCACTTCGTGCCTGCGGGCCACGCGCGAGGCGAGGTCCCGCAAAGCCGCGGGGTCGAACACGGCGCCCGGGTCCGCCTGGATCGGAGCGTCGGTGCTGCGGGGTCCGGCGGGCAGCCCAGCAGCGGGCGACGCAACGGGGCCGCCGGCGCCGCTTTCCGCCGGCCCGTGCGCCGGCTCGGACACAGGGACCGCCCGAATGGCGACGACCTGCTCGCTTGGGAGAGTGAGTTCGCCTCCTCCCTCCATGACCAGGACCGTACGCCCGCCCTCCACCCGGTGATCCACGACCTCGAGCGTCCGGCCGTTGCGGAGGATCGCCATGTCGGCTCGGGGGCGCGCGGTCGGCGCAAGGCACGCGAACAGAGACAGCACGGAGCAAAGCGCGGAACGGAGGTGGCCTCGTTTCATGCCTCGGAATTATACGGTGAACCGCGGGGTCGTTCAATGAAGAACTGGCGGTGCTGCGGCTCTCCTCCGCCCGGTTCAGCGGCGCCGGAACTCCTTCTCGATCTGCTCCAAGCTCAACCGCAGCAGGACCGGTCGTCCGTGAGGGCAGGTCATCGGCCGTTCGGTGCGGAGAAGATCCGAGACGATCTGGTCCATCTGGCCTGGACCGAGGGGGCGGCGCGCTGTGATGGCAGCGTGACAGGCTGTGGTGGCTGCGATCCGCAGCAGGAGCCGGTCGATACCCTCCGCCTTCCGCCATTCGAGGATTTCGCCCAGGATTTCACGCACCAGGCGGTCGATCGGGGCCGAGGAGACCAAGGCCGGCACCTCGTCCACGATGAGGGTCGTCTCACCGAAGGGTGCGCATCCGAACCCGAGCGCCTCGAAGGCCTCCGCGGCCCCCTCGAAGGCCTGGCGCTCCGCCGGGGGCACCTCCACCGTGACCGGGAACAGGAGCCTCTGTCGCTCGACGGTCCCCGAACGGTTCTGTGCAAGAAGGCGGTCAAAGAGGACGCGTTCATGGGCGGCGTGCTGATCGACGATCACTAGGCCGTCGGGGGCCGACGCCAGGATGTAGGAGTCCCGGAACTGCGCCAGGGGAGCGAGAGACACGCTGTCGAAAAGCACCCCAGGCTCGGCGGGCACCGGAGCGCGCTGAGCCGCCCCGTCCCCCGGGTCCGGGCGGGTCGGGGCCGCTTCGGCGACTCCGCGCGGCGCGTCGCGCAAGGTGTAGAAGGGCTGTGAACGGCCCAGACCTTCCATGAGAGCCTCGCGCACCAGATCGTGGACCGCTCCGGCTCGCAGGAAGCGCACCTCGGACTTGGCCGGGTGGACATTCACGTCCACCTCCTCCGGAGGGACGTCGAGGAAGAGATAGACGATCGGGTAGCGGCCTTTGGGAAGAAGAGTCACATAGGCTTCCTGGACGGCGTGCAGCAGCCGGCGATCCCTGATCGGCCGGTGATTGACGAACAGGTTCTGCTCGCGCGCGGTCGAGCGACTCAACGCCGGAACGGAGGCGAGCCCCCCCACCCTCGTCAGGCCTCCGCTCCTGTCGATGGTGACGAAGGCGGTGGCGTCGTCGGGGCCGACGATCTGCCCCACACGTTCGAGGGACGACCCCACCGCCGGCCAGGAAACGAGGTCGCGACCCCCACTCTTGAGTGTGAAGCTGACCTCGTGGTGCGCTGCGGCGATTCTCCCCACGACCTCCGCGATGTGCGCCGCCTCCGTGGCAGGCGACCTCAGGAATTTTCGCCGCGCCGGCGCATTGTGAAACAGGGCCTCGACCTCGACCGTGGTGCCGCGCGGATGGGAGGCTGGCTCCGCCCCGAGCACGACGCCGGCGTGCGCCCGTACCCGCGTCCCTCCTCCTGCGCCTCCTGTCGAAGTCGTGAGCTTGGTTCTGGATACGGAGGCGATCGAGGGAAGTGCCTCGCCCCGGAAGCCGAAGCTGGCGATCGATCGAAGATCCTCTGCGGATTGGATCTTGCTCGTGGCGTGGCGCTCGAACGCTAGGATCGCGTCCTCCCGCGCCATCCCGGAGCCATCGTCGGCGACCCGGATCCGATCCGCACCCCCCGCCTCGATCTCCACGTCGACGCGCGCTGCCCCGGCGTCCAGGGAATTCTCGATGAGCTCCTTCACGACGGAGGCCGGGCGCTCGACCACTTCGCCTGCGGCGATCTGGCCCGCGACTCTTTCTTCAAGCACCCGTATCCGGCCCATGTCTCTACACCAGCAGCATCTTCTTGCCGCGGGAGTCGGTGACGCAAAATCGCTCCACGGTCCCGAGCGTTTTCTCGAGCTTCGCAATGTTGCAGATCGCGTCGCCGGGATTGACCGTGGGGACCGTGCTTGTC
>JBIOWS010000035.1:0-4354 GCA_044868745.1 Candidatus Polarisedimenticolia bacterium | reverse complement strand
GCGCCACCTGGTCCTGATCGACCACCAGGGATCCGAGCCCCTGCAGGTAGTCGCCCAGAGACAGGGCCAGTCCGTTCGATAGCCAATCGAGCGATTGATCCCGCGCCAGGTTCTCGAAGGGAAGGATCAGGTAGGTGCGCACCTCCGGATCCCCGGGAAGTGCCGGCGAGGCCAGCGCCGGTGCGGGCCCGGCGGCGAGGAGCGAGGCGATCAGGAGTGGGGCCGCCCGCCTCAAGGGCCGGTCCTCCGGGGGCGCTGCTCGATCGGCGTCGCTTCCTCGAGCGGCTCGGATTTGCCGAAGAACATCTTCCCTGCCGTCGTCTGCAGAACCGAGGTCACGGTGATATCGACGTTCCTGCCGATGTGACGCTTGGCGTTGTCCACCACCACCATCGTGCCGTCATCCAGGTAGCCGACCCCCTGATTCGGCTCTTTCCCCTCTTTGAGAATGAATATCTTCATCGATTCTCCGGGGAGGATGACCGGCTTGAGGGAGTTGGCCAGGACGTTGATGTTCAGGACCTGAACCCCCCTCAGCTCCGCGACCTTGTTGAGGTTGAAGTCGTTGGTGATGATCTTCCCGTTGAGCTGCTTGGCCAGCTCGATCAGCTTCATGTCCACGTCCTTGATGTCCGGGAAGTCGGTTTCGGAGATGACCACCTTGACCTCCGGCCCCTTTTTGATCCGCTGCAAGATGTCGAGCCCTTTCCGCCCCCGGTTGCGGTTGAGGGCGTCCTGGGAATCGGCGATGTACTGCAGCTCCCTGAGCACGAACTGGGGCACCACCAGTGTGCCGTCCAGAAAACCGGTCTCGCAGACGTCGGCGATCCGGCCGTCTATGATGACGCTGGTGTCGAGAATCTTATAATTCTGCCGTTGCCCCCCCTCGGTCCAGGCAGCGCGCAGGCCGGCGAGCGAGAACATCTCTCCCCGACCGGCGCCGATCGCCAGACCGCTGTATCCGAACAGGAGGAACAGGAACGCCCGCGGCGCCAGTGGAGGGAGCGAGAGGAGATCCAGGGGAAGGAGCTTGACCACCACCCCGGCCGTCAGACAGCCGACCAACAGCCCCGCGAGTCCGCCGAGCAAGACGTTGAGCTCCAGGCCGCGCAGCAGATATTCGAGCGCCAGGATCAGGCCCGCCACGGCGATGCCGATCGCCAGGCCGGTCAGATCGAGAGGGCTCAGGGCGATCGGATGGATCTGAACGCTGAACAGCACCGAGAGAAGTACCAGCAGAACCCTTAGAATTAATGTGCCCACAGGAATCACCTCGTCTCGCCCGACCCGCGGGCGACTGCCATCAACGCTGCTAGGTTATGAAGACACACTCCTTATGAGAATGTTAATCATAACGCTTTGGGGCGGGCGAGACTAGAGGTGACCGAAACGCGACACGATGGAGCGATCGGCTCCACGGACGTACAGCCGGGGGACCCGCGAGCCGATCCCGCACAGGATGTCCCAGCTGATCGTCTCGGCCCACGCGGCGATCTCGACTGCCCCCAGTCTCTCCCGGCCCGAGGTGCCGATCACGACCGCAGCGTCCCCCAGGGAAGCGGCCGGGATGTCCGTCACGTCGACCGTGGTCAGGTCCATGCTGACGCGGCCGATGATGGGGGCGCGGTGCCCGCGGACCAGAACGTGGCCGCGATTCCCCAGGAGGCGGGGAAGGCCGTCGTCGAGCCGATCGGCACTGACGCGACCCGGGTCGGCCGAGTCGCCACGAAGGAGCGCCCGTAGCCGAGCGAGGCCCCCGGGGGCACCTCCTTTATATAGATGATGCAAGTCTTGAGCGACAGGACCGGGCGCACCGGCAGGGAGGTGACCTTTTCTGAGGGGGGATAGCCGAACAGGATGATCCCGGGACGCACCAGGGTCAGCCAGGCCGATTCATAGTCCGTAATGGCGGCGCTGTTCGCCAAGTGGACCTGGGAAGGGTTGAGGCCGTAGGTCCGCAGGGTCGCGAGTGCGTTCTTGAAGAGTGCGATCTGGCGCGCAGTGTAGGGATCGGCCGGGTCATCGGCGACCGCCAGGTGGGAGAAGGCGCCCGTGACCTGCAGGCACGGCGAGCCGGCGAGGATGGGAGCGAACGACCCGACGTCCTCCACGGGGACGCCGAGGCGCCCCATGCCGGTATCGATCTTGAGATGGACGGAGGCGCGCACCCCCCGACTGCCGGCTGCCGCGGCCAGCGCCTCCACCTGGTCGGGCCGGAATACGGCGGGGACGAGGTCGTGCGCCAGGACGAGATCGGCCTGGGGGAGGGCGAAACCGCCCAGGAGGAGGATCGGCACGCGTACCCCAGCCCTGCGGAGCTCCACCCCCTCCTCCGGCAGGGCCACGCCAAAGCAGGCGGCGCCTGCCTGCTCCAGCGCACGTGCGACCTCCACGGCACCATGGCCGTAACCATCCGCCTTGACCACTGCGAGGATCGGGGTCCGGCCGACCCGCCGGCGCACGGCGGCAAAGTTGTCGGTGAGGGCGTCCAGGTCGATCTCGGCCCACGTGGGCCGGTAGGGGTCGAGAAGCGGCGGCCTCACTCCTGCCGCCACTCCAGCTCCTCGAACCTCGTGTACTCTCGGATGAAAGCCATGTCGAGCGTCCCGATCGGCCCGTTTCTCTGCTTGGCGATGATGATCTGCGCCCGGCCGCGGTTCTCTTCGGTCGGCTTGTAGGCCTCCTCCCGGTAGATGAACAGGACCACGTCCGCATCCTGCTCGATCGCTCCCGACTCGCGCAGGTCGGAAAGCTGCGGCCTCCGGTCGCTCCCGCGCTGCTCGGGAGCACGCGACAGCTGGGAGATCGCGATCACCGGCAGGTTCAACTCCTTGGCCAGCTCCTTCAGAGATCGCGAGATGTCGGAGATCTCCTGCGTGCGGTTCTCATGGCGGCCGCGGCTGCGCATCAGCTGGAGGTAGTCGACGATCACCAGGTCGAGGCCCTGCTCGAGCTTCAACCTCCGGCTCTTGGCCCGCATTTCCAGCACGGTGAGCCCCGGCGTGTCGTCGATGAAGATGTGGGCCGATGCCAGCTCGCCGAAGCCGAGGGTGAGACGGGTCCATTCCTCCTTGGTCAGACGTCCGGTGCGCAGTCGGTGCGCGTCGACGCGCGCCAGCCCGGTGAGAAAGCGCAGGAAGAGCTGCTCGCGCGACATCTCCAGGGAGAAGATGCCGACTCTGCGCTGTTCGCGCATGCCGGCGTGCTGGGCGATGTTCAAGGCGAAGGAGGTCTTGCCCATGCCCGGCCGCGCCGCCACGACGACGAGGTCCGAAGGCTGCAATCCCGAGGTGTACTCGTTGAGGCCGGCGAAGCCGGTCGGCAGCCCCGTGACCAGCTCGCGCCTCTCCGCCAGACGCTCGATGGTCTTCAGGCTCTGGTCGGCAATCGTCTTGATTGGCACGAAGCCGGCGCGCAAGCGGTCCTGGGCGATCTGGAAGACCAGGCGTTCGGAGTGGTCGAGTATGTCGTCGACCTCCTGAGCGCCTTCGTACGCCGACGAAATGATCTGGCCGCCGGCCTCGATCAGGCTGCGCAGGATGGCCTTCTCCTTGACGATCCGGGCGTAGTACTCCACGTTGGCGGAACGCGGCACGCCGTCCAGCAGGGAGGCGATGTAGGCCGGGCCGCCCACCGCGTCGAGATCTCCGCTGCGCGACAGCTCCTCCTTGACCGTCACCGCGTCGATGGCCGTCGTGCGCTCGGACAGGTCGGTCATCACCTTGAAGATTTTCCGGTGCGGCTCGCGGTAGAAATCCTGCTCCTTGAGGATTTCCTGGGCCCGATTGATGGCGCTGTTCTCTATGAGGATGGCCCCGAGGACGGAGCGTTCCGCATCGACGCTTTGGGGGATGCTCTTGTCGAGGGTGATGTCGCCTGGCACGAGGTCTCCGCGGACGCGGACCCGTATCCTAGCATAGAGTTCCGGTGCCCCTCGGGGCCCCGCGATCCGCTGCCGCGTTGCTTGCGTCGCGCCGCGAGGCTTTGTTAAGATCCCCGCGGGTCGGAGTGAGACGGATGGTCGCTGCCCGGAGTTGTCCGGGGAGAGGAAAGTCCGAACTCCACAGGGCATTGCGCTGGGTAACACCCAGTCCCGGCGACGGGAAGGAAAGTGCCACAGAGAACAGACCGCCGGGAAGGGAGGCTCGTCCTCCTGCCCGGTAAGGGTGAAACGGTGGGGTAAGAGCCCACCAGTGCCCCGGGTGACCGGGGCAGCTCGGCAAACCCCGCAAGGAGCAAGACCAAATAGGGGAGCGCTTCCGGGTGGCCCGCCCGCCAGCTCCCGGGTCGGTCGCTTGGCCCCTCGACCTCGGGGCGCGGGTCACCGCGCCGTGCAATGAGGTCGCGGGGCCGT
>JBIOWS010000034.1:0-7691 GCA_044868745.1 Candidatus Polarisedimenticolia bacterium | reverse complement strand
GCGGCCATGCCCCGCTCGCGGTACTGGCGCGCCAGCTCGAACATCCCCAGATTCAAAGAGTGGAATCCCGCCAGAGTGACGAACTGGAACCTGTACCCCATCGCGCTCAGATCACGCTGGAAGTGCTCGATGGCATCGTCCTCAAGGTGCCTTTTCCAGTTGAACGACGGCGAGCAGTTGTACGCCAGCAGCTTGCCCGGATACTTTGCGTGGATCGCTGCCGCGAAGCGGCGCGCCTCGCCGAGATCGGGCGTGGACGTCTCGCACCACAAGAGGTCCGCGTAGGGAGCGTAGGCCAGCCCCCGGGCGATGGCGCACTCCAGCCCTCCCTTCATGCGGTAGAACCCTTCCGGGGTGCGCTCGCCGGTCAGGAACTCGCGGTCCCTGGGGTCCACGTCGGACGTCAGAAGCCGCGCGCTGTTGGCATCGGTGCGGGCGACGAGCAGGGTCGGAACGTCCAGGACGTCGGCGGCGAGCCGGGCGGCGACCAGGGTGCGGATGAACTGGCCGGTCGGGACCAGCACCTTGCCGCCGAGGTGTCCGCACTTCTTTTCGGAGGAGAGCTGGTCCTCGAAATGGACCCCCGAAGCCCCCGCCTCGATCATCGCCTTCATCAGCTCGAAGGCGTTGAGCGGCCCGCCGAAGCCCGCCTCGGCGTCGGCCACGATCGGGGCGTACCAATGCCGCGCCGGGCCGCCCTCGGCGTGCTCGATCTGATCGGCGCGCTGCAGCGCCTGGTTGATCCTGCGCACCAGGCGCGGCACGCTGTCCACCGGGTAGAGGCTCTGGTCGGGGTAGGTGTTGCCGTACGTGTTGGCGTCCGCGGCCACCTGCCAGCCGCTGCAGTAGATCGCCTTCAGCCCGGCCCGGACCTGCTGCACCGCCTGGTTTCCGGTGAGCGCGCCGAGCGCGGGCACGTACTCCTGCGTCTTCAAGAGTTCCCACAGGCGGCGGGCGCCGAGGTCCGCGAGCGTGTACTGGATCCGAACGGAGCCTCGCAGACGTTCCACGTCGGCCGCCGAGTAGGGGCGGATGACCCCCTCCCAGCGGGCGGCGGTGACATCCGCCTCGGCTGCCATCGGGATCGCGACCGCGCGCAACCCGGCCCCGTCGGGGCCCTCGGAGACCGCAGCCGCCGGGGCTTGCTGTTTATTCTGAGGTTGGACGCCGGTCTCGTACATGCAATGACCTCCTAAGTTTGGTTGATGGGATTGAGAGACAGCAAACGCTCATAGGCAGACAGCGTAAGGAAATCGGCGCACTCCTCGGACGTGGACAGAGCCTCGAACAGCTCCCTGGCCTCCCGGAACCTCCCGGACGACCAGCGCTCGTGGCCCACCTCGTCGCGGATCCGCTCCATCTCCTCCTCCAGGACTCGACGGAACAGATCGAGCGTGACCTTCCGGCCGTCGTCCAGGCTCGCGCCGTGGCGGATCCACTGCCAGACCTGGGTGCGGGAGATCTCCGCCGTGGCCGCATCCTCCATCAGGTGATACAGAGGGACGCACCCCGACCCCCTGAGCCAGGCCTCGAGGTACTGCACGCCCACGTTCACGTTCTGTCTCAGGCCGCCTTCGGTGCGGGTCCCCTGCGGCGGCAGGAGCAGATCGCCGGCCGTGACCTGCACGTCGTCGCGCCGGCGGTCGATCTGGTTGGCGGCCGGCATGTCCCGGTCGAACACCTCCCGGGCGAGCGGGACCAGGCCGGGATGGGCGACCCAGGTGCCGTCATGACCATCCCGGACCTCGCGCAGCTTGTCGGCCCGCACCTTCTCGAGGGCGATCCGGTTCGCGTGGGCGTCGTTCTTGATCGGGATCTGGGCCGCCATGCCTCCCATGGCGTGGGCGCCGCGCCGGTGACAGGTCCGGATCAGCAGCTGCGTGTAGGCCCTCATGAACGGTTGCTCCATCGTGATCCGGGCGCGGTCCGGGAGGAGCGCGGCCGGGTCGGCGCGGTGCGTCTTGATGAAGCTGAAGATGTAGTCCCAGCGGCCGCAGTTGAGTCCGGCCGAATGGTCCCGGAGCTCGAAGAGAATTTCGTCCATCTCGAAGGCAGCCGGCAGCGTCTCGATCAGGACCGTGGCCTTGACGACACCGCGCGGCAGCTCCAGCGCCCGCTCGGCCCGGACGAAGACGTTGTTCCACAGGCGGGCCTCGAGGTGGCTCTGCATCTTGGGGAGGTAGAAGTACGGCCCGGACCCTTCGGCCAGGAGCCGGCGGGCGTTGTGGAAGAAGAACAGGCCGAAGTCGAACAGCCCGGCGGGCACCGCCCGGCCGTCGATCTCGAGGTGTCGTTCCCGCAGGTGCCAGCCGCGCGGCCGGACCATCAGCGTCGCCAGCCGCTCTCCGAGGGTGTACTCCTTGCCGCTGGCCGGATCGACGTGCCGGATCGTCCCCTCGACCGCAGCCTTCAGATTGATCTGACCCCTCACCACGTTGTCCCAGGTCGGGGAGAGCGAGTCTTCGAAGTCGGCCATGAACACGCTGGCGCCGGAGTTCAAGGCGTTGATGATCATCTTGCTGTCCACCGGGCCGGTGATCTCCACCCGGCGGTCCACCAGGTCGGGCGGGAGCGAGGCCACTCTCCACTCCGCCTCGCGGATATCGCGCGTCTCCTTCAGGAAGTCGGGCCGCTCCCCGGCGTCGTAACCGAGCTGGGCCTGCTTCCGGAGACCGAAGAGTTGATCGACGCGAGCGGAGAATTGGCGCGCGATGTCCGCCACGAAGGTGATCGCCCCGGGGGTCAGGATGCGCTCGTATCCGGGCCGCAACGGGCCGCGGATGAGCGCGCCGGTTGACTGCTCCGCAGCCGTCGTACCTCTCTCCATCACCATTCCCGCCTCAGATGACAGTACGCACAAATTTGCCGCGAATCCCCCTCAAATCAATAAGGGATTTGACCTCATGCAGTTAACATCGATTAGGTTAGTAAAGACGGTTGCGTAAAGTTGAAAAGTCTTTAAATTGGAAACGTGGCGGGGAGTAGGATCCCGGCGGGAGCGGCAGATGGCCAAGGAGTTCCCCCAGTTGGGCAGCAGGATCAGGGCCCTGCGCCGTCGCGAGGGGCTGAGCCAGGCGAGGATGGCGGAGAGGCTCGGGATCTCGGCGAGCTATCTCAATCTGATCGAGCACAATCGGCGTCCGCTCAGCGCCCAGGTGCTGATCAGGCTGGCCCAGGAGTTCCAGCTCGACCTGAAGGCCTTCTCGGGAGGGGAGGACGAGCGCCTGGTCGCCGATCTCATGGAAGTATTCGGCGATCCGATCTTCGACCGCCAGGGGCTGACGGCATCCGACGTGCGCGACCTGGTCGGCCACTCCCCGGTGGTCGGTCGCGCGCTGCTCGCCCTGTACCACGCCTTCCAGGGGGCGCGCTCCTCCGCCGAGGTCCTGACGGAGCGCCTGACGGAGGGGCAGGAGCTGAAAGGGATCGAGATCTCCCGCCTCCCCTCCGAGGAGGTCGCCGATCTCATCCAGAGGCACATGAACCACTTCCCGGAGCTGGAGGCGGGGGCGGAGGAGTTGTGGCGCAAGGCCCGATTGGAGGGGGAGGACCTGTTCCAGGCGCTGGCGCGCTACCTGGAGCAGGCGCACGGCGTCCAGGTGCGGATCGAGAAGGTCGGCGCGATGCGCGGGGCGGTCCGGCGCTTCCATCCCTCGCGGCGGGAGCTGTTGCTCTCCGAGGTGCTGCGCCGCGGCAGCCGCAATTTCCAGCTCGCCCACCAGGTCGGCCTGCTGAGCCAGTCCGACACGCTGGATCGTTTGGCCAGCGACCCGCACCTGATGACCGACGCGGCGCGCTCGCTCTGCCGCGTGGCGATGGCGAACTATTTCGCCGCCGCCGTCCTGATGCCCTACGAGCCGTTCCTGAAGGCGGCGAAAGAGGAGCGCTACGACATCGAGCTTCTCGGGCACCGCTTCCGGACCAGCTTCGAGCAGGTCTGCCACCGGCTGACCGCCCTGCGCAGGCCACGCGCCGAAGGCGTCCCATTCCATCTCGTGCGCGTCGACATCGCCGGCAACATCTCGAAACGGTTCAGCGGCTCCGGGATCCGCATCGCCCGCTTCAGCGGGGCCTGCCCGCTGTGGAACGTGCACGCCGCCTTCTTAACACCGGGGAGGATCCGCGTGCAGCTCTCGCAGATGACGGACGGTACGACCTACTTCGACGTGGCGCGCACCCTGCGCAAAGAGAGCGGCGGATACCATTCCCCTTATGCGGTCCACGCCATCGACATCGGCTGCCCGAGCCAGCACGCGCGCGAGCTCGTCTACTCCGACGGAGTCGACCTGGACAACCTGGCGGCCGCCGTCCCCGTCGGCGTCACCTGCCGGCTGTGCGATCGCATGGACTGCGAGCAGCGCGCCTTCCCCGCCCTGCAGAACCCGCTGCGCGTGGACGAGAACCTGCGCGGCGTCTCCTTCTACGCTCCCGTCTCCGACCTCTGACGTCGTTCGCTGATGTAAGATGCCGGCCGGGTGAAGCATGTCGGCCGGCAGGCGTCGTCGTTGGTTGAGAGTCGCAATCCGGGGCGCAGCCTCCTTTCTCGCCGTCGGGTGTCTGTCCGCCTGGGCGGCGCCCGACAGGAAGCCGAACTTCGTCCTGATCTACATCGATGACCTGGGCTGGAAGGACGCCGGCTTCCAGGGCAGCACGTACTACGAGACGCCGAGCGCCGACAGGCTCGCCAAACAGGGGATGGGGTTCACGAGCGCTTACGCGAACGCCCCCAACTGCGCCCCGAGCCGGGCCTCCCTCCTGTCGGGACAGTATCCGCCGCGCCACGGCATCTACACGGTCGGGAGCCCGGAACGGGGCCCCGCCAACCTCAGAAAGTGGGTCCCGGTCCCGAACAAGACCGTCCTCAAATCGACAGCGGTGACGATCGCCGAGGCGCTCAAGCCGGGTGGCTACGTCAGCGCCAGCATCGGCAAGTGGCACCTCGGCGATGACCCCGACTCGGGCCCCCTCAGCCAGGGGTTCGACGTTAGCATCGGAGGAGGTCACGAAGGTCACGCCAAGAGCTACTTCAGCCCTTACGGGATCCCGGAGCTCACGGACGGACCGGCGGGTGAGTACCTGACCGACCGCCTGACCGACGAAGCGATCCGGTTCATCGAGGCGAACAGGAACCGCCCCTTTTTCCTCTACCTGCCGCATTACGCCGTGCACGCGCCGATCGAAGCTAAGAAAGAGTTGATCGAGAAATACAAGAAGAAGAAGGGGAGCAAAGGGCAGGACTACCCGTACTACGCGGCCATGATCGACAGCACCGATCAGGGGATCGGCAGGATCATGGCGAAGCTCGACCAGCTCTCCCTCGCGAAGACGACCGTGGTGTTCTTTCTCTCGGACAACGGGGGCCTGGGCGAGGTGACCTCGATGGAGCCCCTGCGGGGATCGAAAGGGACGATCTACGAGGGAGGGATCCGGGTGCCGATGGTCGTCCGCTGGCCGGGGAAGGTCCGGGCGGGGAGCGCCACGAATGAGCCGGTCAGCGGCGTCGACCTCTACCCGACGATCTTGGAAGCGGCGGGCGTGCGAGCGCCCCAGGGATACGTTCTGGACGGTGACAGCCTGGTGCCGCTCCTGACGGGGAGCGGCGCCCTGCCGCCGCGCGCCCTCTTCTGGCACTTCCCGGCCTACCTCGAGCCGGATTCGGGGCGAAGGGGCCCCTGGAAAGCGACCCCCTGCTCCGTGGTTCGCCAGGGTGACTGGAAGTTGATCGAGCAGTTCGAGGACGGGAAGATCGAGCTCTACAACCTCAAGGACGACATCGGCGAGAAGACAAACCTCGCCCCCTCCCGGCCGGACAAGGCGCAGGAGCTGCGTCGGTTAATCTACGATTGGCGCGCCTTGATCCGGGCTCCGGTGCCGACCCAAAGGAACGCGAAATATGATCCCAATGCGCCTGTCGTGATGGACGGGGGTGGTCAGGCGGCCGACTGACGGATTGACGACCGCGACACGACGCGCCCGTAGCTCAGCTGGATAGAGCACCGGACTTCGAATCCGGTGGTCGGGGGTTCGAGCCCCTCCGGGCGCGCCAGCCTACTGCACGATCTCCACCCTGGCGAAGAGACGCCTGAACTCTTCCTCGGAGACGAAGGTGGCGAAGATCAGGTCGTGTCCCCTGGCGGTCACGAGCCTGATCGGCAGGGGGCGGTCGTCGTGCCAAGCGGCCCGCGGCAGCGCGCGGTCGGGATCATGGTCGTAGACGACGTGGTTGAAGAGGTCGAAGATCGCGACCTGCCGCCGCTGGAGGTACTCGTAAGGAGCGTCGTGCTCGTGCCCGACCACCCCGCGCTCCCGCAACGGGAGCCTGGCGATGGTGGCGTCGTTGATGCCGCGGCGGTCCACGGTCGGCCAGTCGGTGTAATAGGGCAGGGCACCTGCGCCGCCCACGCAGAGGACCAGGTCGGAGGGGAGCAGCCCTTCCTCGATGAGCCCGCGCAGAAACCGACCCTCGACGGCCCGCCTCTCTGCATAGTCCTTGATGTCCGCGAGGCTGGCGACGCCGCTTCCTGCGCGCCCCGGATCGGGAGCCAGCGACGCAAGGTGCGTCGCGATCAGGAGCGCGGCGGCGCCGCCGTAGGCCAGACTGCCGCGGATCAGGCGCGGCATCGGGCCGGGGAACGGCAACTCAGAGATCCACCGCAGTCCCTCCCCGACGAGCAAGTAGAAGCAGGGCATCACGACGACGAGGAAGCGGTACTCGAACCGGTCCCCGCCGATGAAGGCCAGGTAGGCGACGTACGCCCCGATTGAGGCAAGGAGCAGCCCTGGCGCGAACCGCTCTCTGCTCAGAAGAGGCAGGAGCGCGAGCGGCAGGAACCAGGCGATCCTGTAGTCCTCCGCGAACAGGGTGAGGTAGCGCAGCCCCTGCTCCCACCACGCTCCGGCGACCTTCGCGTAGAAGGTGTTGGGTAGCCAGTCGCCGTAGTAGGCATGGCGCCAGAGCAGGTGCGCGCCGACCGCGACGACATAGGGCAGGACCCAGACGAGCCCGGAACGCACCCGGCGCCTGCGCGCCAGCAGATCGCCGAGGAAGAACAGCCCGGCGACGGCGGCGAAAAGAGCGCCCTCGGGGCGCGTCAGGGTCGCCAGGGCGAATAGCGTCGATGAGCCGATCGGGCGCGGCGAACCGCTCTCGCGCTCGCGCACGAACGCCGCGCCTGCCAGGAAGACGAGCAGGGTGAAGAACATCGTCTCGAGGCCCCCCGTGCACCAGGCGGTGAAGCTGCGGCTCGAGGCGAGCGTCAGGGGAGCGACCCAGATGAAGGGGTCGCGCCAGCCCCCCCTTCGAGCCGAGAAGAGAAGCAGGGCGACGAGAAGCGCGGCGCCGCTCGCGATGCCGAGCAGGTTCGACACCTCCTCGGGTCTCCCTCCGAGCCTCAGGGTTCCCGCCATGAAGATCACCCACAGGAAGTTGGTGTACCCCTCAACTCGCTCACCGGCGTTCCACACCAGACCTTGCCCCTCAGCGAGGTGCCTGGCGTAACGGAAGCTGATGAAGCTGTCGTCGCTGAGGAAGTAATACCGCTGGACGTTGTAGACGAGGAGTCCTGCGGTCGCCAGGAGGAGAGGCAGGGAGATCGACCAGGATGCCCGCCCGCCGATCGGAACGGCCCGGCTGTCAGCCACCGAGCGACAGATCTCCGTGCACCGGCTTCCCGCCGAGGAGGGTGAGGAGG
>JBIOWS010000033.1:0-6473 GCA_044868745.1 Candidatus Polarisedimenticolia bacterium | reverse complement strand
GCTGGCCGACAGCCCGTCCCGGCTGTGGGACGGGATCCTCAGGACCAACCGGCGCGCCGCCAGGCGGGCCCTGGACGACCTCGTGACGGAGGTCGGACGTCTCCGCGACAGTCTCGCCGCAGGTGCTGGGACGCATTTCCGTCGGGCGGCGCGCAGCCGCGCCAGGCTCCTCGGCCCGCGACTGCGGGCCGCGGCCCCAGGACGTTGAGGCTCCTCGAGCGATGGGGCCCGGTCCTCGCCGCGCTTCTGGCCGGGGCCGCCTCGCTGCCGGGGTTGTGGCTCCCGTTCCTCTCCGATGACTGGGCGCAGCTCGCCGCGGTCGTCTCGGGTCCGACCTACCGCACGCCCTTCGCAGATTTCCGCCCGCTCTTCATGGCCAGTCTGTGGGCGGATCTGAAGCTCTGGGGTCCCTCGCCTGTGCCCTTCCATTTTGTGAACCTGGCGCTGGTGGCGGTGGCGGCGGCGCTCGTCGCCGTTCTTCTGCGTCGCTACACGGGCGATGCGGCGCTGTCCTCGATCGCCGCCCTGCTGTTCGCGCTGCACCCCTACCATGTGGAAAACGCCGCCTGGGTCGCCGCCCGCGCCGACCCACTTTGCAGCGTGCCATTCCTTCTGGCCGCCCTGGCCTACGATCGGTGGAGGACCTGGTCGGGCGGCATCCCCGTCCTCGCCATCGTCCTGTTCGAGGCGGCCCTCATGGCCAAGGAAACCGCCGTCGCGCTCCCGATGCTTCTCATCCTGCTCGGTCTCGTCGACCGCACGCGCCGCCCGCCGCCGCGGGAGTGGCTGCAGGGGCATTTCCCGATGGTCCTTGTGGGCGCCCTGCACTTCCTCGTCCTCCGGCCGTGGGCCCTGGGTGGGCCCGGGCGGACGCTGCTGGCGGGGATCCGCACCGGGTGGATCAAAAACGAATCCGGCCTGGGGGCGGCCGCTGTGCTGCCGCTGGACGTGGAAATCCTCGCGGCGCGTCCCGTCCTGTGCGGTGGCCTGGCGATCCTCGTCGCCGGGGGACTGGCGCTGATCGCCCGGAGGCGGTCGGGCCGGATCCCCCGCCTGGCCCTTGCCGCCGCGGCGGCGTTCGCCGTGCTGGCCGCGCCGAGCGCAGTGGGATTCCAGGAGCGCTACCTCTTTCTGCCCGCTGCGGCGTCCGCGGCCGCGCTGGCGTCGCTTTTGCGATCCGTGCGCGGGCGTCTGGCGTGGGTCCTGGGCGGAGCGCTGACCGCCGGGTGGCTCTTGGGATGGGGGGCGCAATGGGCCGGCTGGCGAGAGGCCGGTGTCGCCGGACAGCGTCTCGTGGACGACCTGCTTCGGATCAGCCAGCGACCGGGCGTGCGGGAGATCGTGATCGCGAATCAGCCGTTCCGGATCCATGGAGGGTCGGTGGCCGGCGATTTCGGGTCCGCCCTGCTGCTCTCGGGAGGGCGTCCGGTGGCGGTGCGTGCGGCCGCGTACGTCTCCTATCCGTTCTTCGAGGCCGACCTGCTCGATGGCCCTGCCGGGATCGCGATCCTACGACCACCTCCGGTGGCGGAAGTCCGGCTGCGCATCACCGACGCGCCGTTCTGCCACTACGTCGGGCCGTCGCCCTCCAAGGCCGATGGCGTGGTAGACACGCCCTTTGGGACGATCGCCTTCGACGGCCGGGGCGGGGTCAGGATCAAGGTCCTCCCCGATCCGGAGCGCGGCCGGGTCGCCTACGCCTGGGTCAAGGGGGGGCTCCAACCGCTGTTCTGAGCGGAGGCCGCGCCGGTGGCGAATCGCTTCCCGGGTCTGGTAGCATTCCCCGCCCGGGGACGGCGCGGCGGAGGGCAGAGGTGCGAGGGTTCTGGCAGGGCGGGAGAATCGCGAACTTGGCGGCCATCGGCCTGCTCTTCGGGGCGGGAGCGCAGGCCGCGGTCGCTCAGGAGGGAACCTCCCGATCCGTCTCCGAGGGGCGGCTGCTGGTCCTGAACAAGCACGAGGACACGCTGATGGTGTTCGAGGTGCCTTCCCACCGCCGCCTGGCGACCGTCAAGGTCGGGCAGGAGCCGCACGAGGTGGTGGCCACTCCGGACGGTCGCAAAGCCTACGTCTCGAATCTCAAGGGACGGAGCGTGTCGGTCATCGACCTTGGGACGTACAAGGTTGTCCGCACCCTGCGCTCGGAAAACCTTGACTCCCCGCACGGACTCGGAGTCACCCCCGACGGCCGCCGGGTGCTCCTGACGAGCGAGGGGAGCCGGCGGCTGTTCCTGATCGACGCGACGCGGGACGTCTTCCTGCGCTCCGTCACGACAAGCCAGAAACGGGCGCACATGGTGGCGATCGGCCGGGGAGGCAGGAGGGCCTTCGTCGCCAACGTCGGCTCGGACAGCCTGACCTTCCTCAAACTCCCCGACCTGCGGGTCGCGCAGCAGGTCCGGGTGGGAACGGGCCCGGAAGGGATCGCGGTCACACCCAACGGTCGGTGGGTGCTCGTGGCCCTGCAGGGGACCGACCAGGTCGCCGTCCTGGATGCCGAGGAGGGACAGGTGCTGGGCCGCCTGCCCACGGGGCGTACCCCGATCAGGATCGCAGTCGTCCCCGGATCGTTCATGGCGCTGGTGTCGAACCGGGGCTCGAACGATGTCACCGTGCTCGACGTCCTGGAACGCAGAGTGAAAGCCAGCGTCAAGGTCGGGAGCAGCCCGGGCGGACTGACGACGAACGCCCGCGGCACGCGCGCCTACGTCTGCAACAACAACTCCAACAATGTCTCGGTGGTCTCACTGCCGGGCTTCGAGGTGACCGATGAGATCGCGGTCGGTGCGCATCCGGACGGGATCGCCTTCGTATCGGATCGCACGGCGATCGACGCCGGACGCAAGAGACGGAGCCGAAAGTGATCGCCACCAATAACGGCTCGTTCCCCTGGAGGGCCGGCGCCGGTTCCGCTGTGCTCGAGGCGGAACAACGTGACAGGATCACGCAGGCGGTCATCGAGGCCCAGATCCGGGCCGGTCTGGATCTGGTCACCGACGGCCTGATTCGGAGGCGGGATCCGGTGAGCTATGTCGCGGCGCACCTCTCCGGCATCACTCTGGGAGAGGTCCGGGATCGGTTCCCGGGAAGCGGTTCCTCGTACCGGGTGCCGATCGCCGAGGCGGAGATCGGCTGGACCCGTCCGGCCTTGAGTGAGGACTTCATGTTCGCTGCCCACGGGTGCGCCAGGCCGCTCAAGCCGGTCCTCACCGGACCGTTTACGCTCGCGTGCGTGGCCGAGGATCGCGTCTACGGTGACAGGATGGCCCTGGCGATGGGGCTGGCCGCGGCCCTGAACCAGGAGCTCAGGGCGTTACAGGCCGCGGGCGCGACGTTCATCCAGGTGGACGAGCCGGCGCTGCTTGAATCGAAAGGGGAGTTTCCCCTGTTCACGCGGATCTGGGAAGTGCTCGGTCGGGGCGTGTCGGCCACCCTGTGCCTGCACCTGGAAGGGGGTGGCGTCGAGGGTCTCTATCCCGGCCTCACTCGCCTGAAGAGGCTCGGGTGTCTCAGCCTGGACTGCCGGGACGGGAGGGCCAACCTCGATCTCCTGGCCGCCTCGCCCGTCCCCGAAGACCTGCGCCTCGGGCTCGGCGTCGTGGACGGGGGTACGGATTCGATCGAAGACCCCGAAGGGATCGCCGACACCCTGCGGTCGCTGCGGGGACTCCCGTCCCCCGATCGAATCCTCCTGGGGACCGCCTCGGATCTCGGTCGCCTCACGCCGGAGGTCGCCGAGGCCAAGCTGATCAGCCTGGCGCGCGCGGCCCGGCTCCTGGAAGGAAGCTGAGCCGCCCACATCCGGAAGCCGGCGGCGGCCCATGCTATACTCGCGACGCAGCACCTGTCCCGTAGCGATTCGAGGGATCTGCATGCGATTTCCATCGGCTCCCGTCCTCGGCGCCGTCACGCTGGCGTTGCTGTCGGGTTCGACACCGGGTGTCCCTTCGGGGCCGGCCGTCTCACCGCCCGACGCCTCCGAGATCCGCTTCACCATCCGCGAGTCGGCGTTGATGGACTGGCTCGAGGCCGTCACCCCTTACACCGTGACCATCGGCCATCAGCTCCTGAGCGTCGAGCTGGTCCTCTCCGAGCCCAGGGAACTTCGCCTCCTGGACGGAAAGGCGGCGCTGCGGATCCTGGCCCGGGGGCGAGGCATTCCATTCGACCAGGTCCTGGCACCTGTCTTCACCGTCCGTTTCGATCCCAAGGTCAACAAGTACTTCGTCGTCGTCTCCAGCCTGCCGATCCAGATCTCCGGCCTGGGCCGGGTCGACCTGAAGGACTACTTCCCCCGGCTCGAGATCCCGGAGCTTCTGGAGAATCTCTGGAGGTTCGAGGACAGGCCGGTAGGCCTCAACCTGAACATCCGCCGAATCGGCATCGCCGACCATGCTCTCGAGGTGGGCGCCGACGTGAGCTTCGCCCCTCTCGCTCCGGCCGTGGCCGCGATCCCGCCAGGAGGCTGGCATGGTCATTGACCTGATCACCTTCCGAGTGAAGAAGGGGAAGGAGAAGGAATTCGAGATGAACCAGGAGGAGTGGGTGAAACTGATGCGCCGTGCTCGCGGATTCATCACCCAGGTCCTGATGCGCAGCTCCGAGGATCCCGCCGAATTTCATGCCGAGGTGCGCTGGGTGAACCGGGAGTACCGCGATCGCTTCGCCGCCCACGAGGAGAAGGAGAGCAAGGCCCTCGTCCAGAAAGGAGCCTCGATCCTGGACGGCCCCCCCGCCCACCGACTGCTCGAGCCTATTTGAGCCCCCCGCTCGCCACGGAGCGGGAGGGCGCCGTCGACAGCCGTCGGGCAAGGAACCCGGCGATGCTGTCCAGGAGATCTGGCTGGCTCTCGTCGAGCTCGTAGCCGCTCCGCGAGCCCGGGACGATGATCGACCGCACGTTCTCGCCCAGGCTCCCGGCGAGCTCCTGTACCGCGTCGCGGGAGCCCTCGTCCTCCGCTGCCGTGACGAGGAGAACACTCCCTGGATCGAGGCCGGCGAGGGAGTCCCGGTAGGCTTCGGCCCGCCCCCAGGGAGAGAGAATCGCGACGGCGGTCGGACCGCCCGGTCCGGATTCGTCGATTGCCCCGGCGGCGAGGAACCCGCCGATCCCGGCCCCTAGGACGGCGATGCGGCCGGCATCGACACGCGGATGGCGCGCCAGGAACGCCAGGGCCGCCCGGACATCGCGCCCGGCCCCGCGCAGGTTGACACCCAGATCGGCGCTGAATCGTCGGGCGTCGGGGAGGGCTTCGCTGACGCTCGCCCCGTGCCCCCGCAGGTCCAGGGCCAGGACCACCAGCCCGCGCCCCGCCAGGGCGCGGGCCGCAGGGATGCCAGCGGTGCGGGCGGAGCCCAGGGCATGCAGGAGCAGGACCGCCCCTCGCCGGCCGCGGGGGTGCGCCCCGCCCCGGGCGCCCCGTTCGGGGGGGAGGAAGAGCGAGCCGACCAGCCTGTAACCGTCGGCGGCGGTCAAGCGGACGAGCGTCGCGCCCTCCGATTCCGCCTCGCGTTCATCGGCCTCCGCGAGGGCGCCCAGCCCCGCTTCGATCCTGGCTTGGATCTCCCTGGACAAGGGGGCTCCTCCGTCGTGACCGATCTCCGTCAAGGTCTCGCGGATCTGTGCGTCGGTGCCGCGTCCCTCCAGGTACAGATCGAGATAGATCGCCACCGCCTTGGAGGGCTCGCCGAGGGCACGGTAGGCGTCGGCCAGGTGGGTTCGGAGGATCGGCACGCCGGGAGCGAGCCGGCAGGCCTCCTCCAGGAGCGCCACGGCCAGAGGCAGGTCGCCGCGCACCTTGTAGCACCAGCCGAGCGAGTCCTTGATGAGGCCGACGCGCCTGGGCGGGTACCCGCGCTCCTCGGCGAGGCGCACGGCGGTCTCGAGAACCGAGACGGCTCGATCGAGGTTCATCGCGTTCCGGGCGTAATGGTATCCGAGAGCGTTCAGGAGGTCTGGGTCGTCCGGGCTCGCACGCACGGCGCGCTCGTACCAGGAGGCGGCGATGTCGGGCCGGCCGCCGCGGGCGTGGTGTTCTGCGAGCATGCTACAGGCGCGCACCAGGTACGGATTGGTCTTGGGCTCCGGGAAGGCTTGCACGAAGCCCTCGAGGGAGGCCGCCTGCTCCGCGGGAGGCAACCCGCGCGCCATCAAGCTCTGGAACTCCCGGCGCGCCGCCCGGTGCGTCTCCTTCTCGCAGGCCAGCGAGAACGCCAGGGCGGAGCACGCGAGGACGGCCGCCGCCGGCCGCAGGCCGGTCATGCCCGGGTTTCCGATCGGTCCGGAGCGGCGACGGGGAGCGACAGTGAGACCACGGTCCCCTCACCCGGCCGGCTGCGGATCTCGATCGCGCCCCCCTGTTCCTCCACCGCCCTGCGCGCCAAGCCGAGCCCGAGGCCGGTGCCGCCGCTCTTGGTCGAGAAGTAGGGCTCGAACAGCCGCGGCATGAGAGAGGGCACGATCCCCACACCTG
>JBIOWS010000032.1:0-2506 GCA_044868745.1 Candidatus Polarisedimenticolia bacterium | reverse complement strand
AGAGGGACACCCGCGCCCCCCAGATCAGACGGCTCAGCTCGTCCCGCCCGAACTCGTCGGTGCCCAGGAGGTGGTCGGCCCCCGGCGGTAGGAGCGGCTTCGCGATCTGGGCGACGGGACTGTACGGCGCGAGGGCGGGCGCCGTCAGCGCCACCAGCACCACGACGCCAACCAGCGCCGCGCCGATGAGGGCGACCGGCATCCCCAAGAACGCGCGGAGACGTCGGGCGCGGGCGATGCCGGCGGCGTCCAGGCGGCGCGGTAGGGCAGTGACGGCCGGGGTGACTCCAACGTCACTCATAGCGGATGCGCGGATCGAGATACGTGTACAGGAGATCCACGAGGAGGTTGACGAGGACGAAGGTGGCGGCGAAGACCATCACGGTCCCTTGCACCACCGGATAGTCGCGCTGGTACACCCCGTTGAGGAGGGTCCACCCGAGACCCGGCAACCCGAAGATCTGCTCGGTGATCACCACCCCGCCCAGGAGGAACCCTGTCTGGAGGCCGAGGACCGTGACGATGGGGATCAGGGCATTCCGGAGCGCGTGACGCAGGAGGACCGCCCGGGTGGCCAGCCCCTTGGCGCGGGCGACCCGGATGAAGTCCTGTCCCAGCACCTCGAGCATCGAGGACCGGGTCATGCGCACGACGACCGCCGAGAGCCCGAGCGACAGCGACAGCACGGGCAGGAACATCTGCTGGACGTTCACCCACGGGTCCGTCCAAGGGCTCACGTAGATGAGGGCGGGCAGCCACCCGAAGAGCGTCGACGCGCCGATGATGAGCAGGATGGCGATCCAGAAGTTCGGCAGGGACAGCCCCAGCACGCCCACGATCTGGACCAGCGTCCGCACGCGGAGGCTCCGCGAGACGCTCGCCGCCACCCCGAGCGGGATGCCCACGAAGGCGACGCTCAGGACCGCGAGCAGGGCAAGCTCGATCGTGATCGGCAGCCGCGAGGCGATCAGGGTCGCGACCGGCTGGCCGGTGCGGAAGGACCAGCCGAAGTTGCCCCGGAGCATGTTCCCGATCCAACGGAGGTACTGGACGGGAAGCGGCTGGTCGAGACCGAACTCCCGGAGCACGGCCGTGCGTTGCTGGCGGCTGAGCTGGCCCTCTGTCCCCGCGATGATGTCGACGATGTTGCCCGGGAGGAGGCGGACCAGCAGGAAGATCAGGACCGAGACGCCGAGCAGGGCGAGGACGGTCCAGGCCGCGCGCCGGGCGAGGTAGCGCATCCGTCAGGGAGGAAGCGTCAGGGCAGCGAGCCGGGCGTCGGCGCGACGCACGACCCGCTGCCCAGTCGCGGTCTGCCTACGCGAGCCAGGCCTTCTTGAGGAAGAGCCGGCGGCCGGTGAACGACTGGGAATAGCCCTGGAGCTTGCTCGACACCGCCTCGATGTTGTACTTCGCGTACCACCACCAGTCGAGGGAGTCCCGCATCGCCAGGCGCTGGATCTCCTCGTAGAGCCGCTTCCGCTCCGCGTGATTGGACGACTGGCGCGCCTCGACCAGGAGGGCGTCGAGCTTCTGATCCGGCGTGTCGCAGCCGCCCTTGTTGATCTCGCCCTTCGAGTGGAAGTACGGGTAGAGGTACCCGTCCGGATCCGGGCGGAAGGTGTTGGCGGACGAGTAGATGTCCGTGCCTTCCTTGCCGCAACTGTCATTCGACTTCTTGTTGTCGGCCACGAACGCGCCCCACTCCATCTGGGTCACGGTGACGTCGACGTTGAGCTTCTTGAGTGACTCCTGGATCACCAGCGTCGTGGCGACGAACTCCGGGTACTGGGGCGAGCACTTGATCTCGATCTTGAAGCCGCCGTTGGGATACCCGGCCTCGGCCAGGAGCTTCTTGGCGCCCTCGACGTCCGCCTTCACGAAAGGTAGGGTCTTCGGGTCGATGTACCAGTCGCCGTAGCCCGTGGGCACGGGGCCCGACGGCACGGCGGCGCCGAACGCGGCCTTCTGGATCACCTCGTTCGTGTCGACGGCCATCCGCAGCGCGCGCCGGACGCGCGCGTCGCTGAGGGGCTTGGTCCGCCGGTTGATGTAGTGGACGACGACCCAGGCGGTGGGGCTCTTGCTGATGGAGATCCCGGGAGCGCCTTCGAGCTGCGCCGCTCCCTGGCCGGAGAGGAACGCGTACTGGATCTGGCCGGCGCGGAGGGCGGCGATCCGCGCATTCTCCTCCGTCAGGACCTTGAAGACCATCCCGTCCAGGTACGGGAGGGACTTGTCCCAGTAGTCGGTGTTCCGCGCGTAGACGATTCGGTCCTGCGGCACGTACTCGACGAGCTTGAACGGGCCGGTGCCGATCCCCTTGATCTTGAGATTTTCCTGCTCCGCGTACCCCTTGGGGATGATCCCCGACGCCCGGATCCCGGCGAACGAGCCGAGGATCGGATAGGGCGCGTCAAGGTTCATCTGCACGGTCAGCGGATCGACGACCTTGATCTCCTTGATCGCGTTCAGCCACGAGAGCCACGGGGACGCCGTCTTCGGG
>JBIOWS010000031.1:0-2754 GCA_044868745.1 Candidatus Polarisedimenticolia bacterium | reverse complement strand
CGCCGGCCAGGGGGGAGGTCCGCTCATCCATCACCAAGCCGCGCAGCGACCCGGAGGTCTGGCCGAAGGCGGCGCAGGGGAAGAGGGCGCAGAGCGCCGCAGGCAGGAGCGCGAGCCGGACTCGCTTCATGACAGGATGCCCCCACACCCTTGGGCGGATTCTACACCCCCGGCCGAGCGGCGGGCCAAGGAAAGACGGTCTCTGGGGTTCCGGTGCAGCGGACGCCCGGTTCAGACCAGGGAGACCAATGCGCAGATCCGCGCTTCGGTGACGGATAGGATCCAGTTCTGGATCAGAACGACCCGCCCGGCTTTGAAATCTTCGCGCATCTGGTGCCTGAGCCGGGTTCGCAGGACCTCCAAGTCCATCCGATCGAGGCGCTTCCGATCGCCCGTCCACTCCGAGGTGAGAAGGTCGGTGAGGAGACCCACGCCTGATTCTGCCGGTCGGATGCGGAGGTAGGCGCGCCCGACCATGCCGGCACTTTCGCGGTGGGCGATCAACATGGATAGCCTGGCGGCCGCGGGATCCTGCCTCCATTTCCTGTTGCCACCGGGCCACCCCGACCAGGATCGGGCCAGCGTCAGTGCGGCGACGCCCAGAGCGCCGGCCAGAAATCGCCTCCGATCCGTCCCTGATTGCGGGGTCATCGCAGCCGGTTTTTGATCAACTCCGCGAGTCGCACGGCCAGGGCGACGATCAGGAGCGTCGGGGTCCCGGAGCCGGCGGTCGGAAACACCGAGCTGCCGGCGATGAACAGGTTCGACATGCCGTGGACCTGGCAGTTCTCGTCGACGACGCCCTTCCTGGGCTCGACGTGCATGCGCGTGGTGCCCATGTGATGATACCCGCCTTCCGTGTCGGCGGGCCAGGGGAAGTTCTCGCCGATGGTCATTTGCATGCGACCGAGACCGGCGCGCCCGACCTCGACGCCGACGATTTCCATGGTCCGCCAGGCGCTGCGCTTGTCGAGCTCGCTGAGGCGCCAGTCGAGCCGAGCCCGTCTCTGGCCGAGCGCATCGCGCTCGGGACCGAGAGTGACGCGACTGTCCGGGTTCGGCACCGGGTTGATTCTGGCGAGACAGCGCATGAAATCGATCGGGCTCGCGAAGTCTACGGTGCGGATTCGCTTGTGGGCGAGGACGACTAGGTCGTCCAGGTCGGCCAGCACGTTGATCAGATGTCTCCCGAGGTCGTCCGGAACCTCGCGCCTGCGGAGCGCGGAGAGGAGCAGGCGGAGCGAAACGGCGCCCTCCGAGCTGGAGGCGCTCTTGTAAAGGTCCTGATAGACAGGGATGAGGCGGAGCTGCACGTCCGAAAGTCGTTCCGCGCGTTGGAGCTCCTTGGAGAGGCTCAGGTAGCCGTAGATCTCGGATGGGCCGATGCGATGCATCTGGTAAAACGTCGATCGGAGATCGCGATCCGACGGACGGAAGATCCCGGCCAGGAAGCGCGGGTGATCCATGAAGAACCTTCCGACCAGATCATGCTGGTTCCCCAGCCCCATTTTCTGGGCCGTATCCGAGAGAAGCAGCAGCCGGGGGTTTTCGATCCCCCCCGCGGCCAGGACGAAGATCCTCGACATCACGCTGAACCGATTCCCGGACAGGCAGGCAACGCGCACCCGGGTGACATTCCTTGCGGACTCGTCAGTTTCTATCTCCAGCACGTTGGCGTTGATGTAGGTGAAGACGTTCCCGGCCTCCTTGACTTCGTCACGGTAGTACTGACCGAAGCTGCGCGGGCTCGGTACGACCTGCACGAGTCGCGTGACGACGCGGTCAGAGGCGAAGGCGAATGGCGCCGGGAGACCCCGCCCCTCCCAGGCCGCCGGGTCCCAATCCGAAGACTCAAGCCTGCAGATCTGCCGGGCGCGCTGGTAGTAGGGCTCGATGGCGATCCGCGTCAACGGCCAGCCGCTGTGAGGTATCCAGTCACAAGCTGCGAAATCGATGGGATCGAAGGGCCGGCAAAGCCCCCCCCAGTGGTTGGTCGACCCTCCGAAGAGCCTCAGACGGGCCGTCTCGAGCGCGAAATACGGAAGCCCGATGTTCGCTCCTGCGGAGAGCATCTGCGTGTCGCTGTGGGGTTGCAGGCCGCCGCTTTCGAGAATGCAGACTCGGAAGGGGCGGCCGCTGAACTCGCGCGCCAGCGTGATACCGGCGGCCCCTGCCCCGATGATACAGACCTCCGCATCGATGGTCCCCTTGTCCGGGAGGGTGCGGGCGTCAATGAGCATCGGCTTGACCGGGGTCACCGGCAGGCGTGCCGCTCAACCCCCTAACACCCTGCGCAAGACCACGAAGATCTCCACGAGAGCTGCGACGAGAAACGAGCCGACAACGCACAGGACGACGAGTGCCGGGATGGAGGCCAGTGTGCATTGAAGCGTCAACACCACCAGCCTGCGGAACGGGACCTGGACGTCCCTAAGGACAATCTGGGTGAGCTGCTCGTTCATGCCGTCCTCCTCATGTGGGGTCGTCCGGTCGGTCGATGGGCCCCTCACCTTAGCGGTCGAAGTGATGCGTGTCAACCGTGGTGCTGCGCTTGCGGTTCACGCAGGTGATACCCTTGAGAACGAAGCTCGACCGAGGCAGGGAGGAACGGTCCGTGCGCTGCATCCCGAAGGGGTTCGCGGGATATCTCCTGTGGGTGGTTCCCGTGATCTGCTCTCTCGTCGGGTGCGGCAAAAACGTGGATGAGGCTGGGGCCGGGTCCGAGGGATTGGGTGAGACTGCGGCCGCCCTCGC
>JBIOWS010000030.1:0-2085 GCA_044868745.1 Candidatus Polarisedimenticolia bacterium | reverse complement strand
AGATGCTCGCCGTGGAGGACAAGGAGCGCCCGTCGAGCTCCGCGCGGGCCCCGCTACCGCCCGGATCCGGGCCTTCGGGACTCGCTCTCCTTAAGAATCCGGCCTTGCTCCCGGCCCACTTCGCAGGCTATTTCGACAGCTTGCTCTCGCGGGCCGCATTGCCCGCCTCGCCGCTGGCGCCCATCGGCACCCCCGTGATGATCAGCGGATTCCAGCCGCGCGCGCTGGAGGTCATCTCCCCCGCCCTGGCCCGCCTCGGCCTCCTCCCGGTGCAGGGCGGCAGCACGGCGCGCGCGAGCCCGGACGCCGACGCCCTCATCGTCCCCGGCGCTGGTGTTGGGATCAAGCTGGTGCGGGGAGACGTCGAGATCGCCGCGATCTGCACGGTGACCTTGCGCGAGGCTGACCGCATCCTCGCCTGCGGCCACCCGCTTCTCAACCTCGGCCCGACCGATTTCATCATGACCACCGCGACGGTCAACGGGCTTTTTCCGTCTCTGCAGGAATCGTTCAAGTTCGCCTCCGCGGGAGAGGAAGTCGGTGCGTTCCGTCAGGACCGGGCGACCGGTCTGTTCGGCTACCTGGGACGGAAGCCGCGTCTCATCCCGGTCCGCCTCGACCTGCGACCGGACAAGGGGCGGCCCAAGCGCTACGCCTTCGACATCGTGGAGGATCCGTTCCTGGCCCCCTATCTTCTTTACGCCGCCCTGAACGGAGTGCTGAGCAACGAGCAGAAGGACTACGGCGAGGTGACGCTGGCCTACAAGGAGGGATCGACGATCCAGGTGGCGGGAGAGGAGGAGATCTCATTGCAGAACCTGTTCTCCGGGGACCTCGCCAGCCTGTACGCCTCGGGAACGGTAGCGTTCCTGACCCAGATCTTGCTGAACAACGAGTACCGGCCGATTCACGTCAACGGCATCAATTTGATCCTGGGGTACTCGGATGAGCGCCGCACGGCCTGGGTGGAGCGCGCCTGGGTCAGCAAGGACCGTGTGCGCGCCGGGGAGACGGTGCAGGTCTCGGCCACGATCAAACCGTTCCGCGGGCCTCAGGTCACCCGCCAGATCGACCTCCAGATCCCGGACGAGGTGCTGCCCGGGCGTCTCATCCTGCAGGTGGGTGACGGTCTGACCCTGGCGAGGGTCGAAGGGGAGGAGGAGGACTTCCGCCCGCGCGACCTCGCGCAGCTGATCTGGCTGATCAACCATCTGCGCTCGAACGACAAGATCTACGCCGTGCTGACGCGCAGCGACAACGGCATCCTGTTCCAGGGTCAGAGGCTGCCGAACCTGCCTCCCTCGGTCGCCCAGGTGATGGTCCGGCCGCAGACGCGCGGAAATTACCTGCGCCTCTGGTACCGCGGAGTGGCGGAGGAGACCCTCGATACCGACTACTCGCTCAGCGGCTACAAACAGATCGCCATCGAGGTGGAGGAATGAGGTGAGGTCCGGATCGCTCCCCCGAGCCGGCACTCCGTGGCTGGTCGCCATCCTGCTGTGCGCCTTCCCGGGACCGGTGTTGGCCGTGGCCCCGGTCCTCTGGACCCTGGAGACCTTCGACGACTTCGAGAAGGGGAAACCGGACGGCGCGGCGGTCGCGGCCGGGGGAGAACTGATGCTCGCTCCGTCCCTGAAGCCGCTCAAGGTGCCGGCGCTCGAGGAATCGGCCGAGCCGTTCCTGTGGTCGGAGGCGGTCGACAGCAAGGGGACGCTTTACGTAGGCGGCGGGAACGGCGGCAGGATCTACCGGATTCCGCGCGGCGCACAGGGTTCGCTGTATTACGAGACCGGTGATCTCGCCGTGCACGCTCTGGCGATCGGCCCCTCGGACGTGCTGTACGCCGCCTCCTCCCCGCAGGGAAAGATCTACCGCATCACCGGGGAGGCCAGGGGCGAAGTCTATTACCAGCCCGAGGATCGCTACACCTGGGCGCTGGTGGTCGGCCGCAAGGGTGAGCTGTACGCCGCCACCGGCGAGCGCGGCATCATCTATCGCATCCCCTCCAGGGGGAAGGCGGAGAGGCTCTTCGACAGCGAGGAGTTTCACGTCGTCTCCCTCGCCCTCGACAGGGAAGGTAACCTG
>JBIOWS010000029.1:0-5224 GCA_044868745.1 Candidatus Polarisedimenticolia bacterium | reverse complement strand
ATCGTGGATCGGGCGCGTTCGAGGCCCCGCCGACCTGCTTCCGCGGGCCCCGCGAGGGGCGGGCGTCATATAATTCGCAGGCGGGGAGGCGGTCGGAGGATGCGCATCGGAGTCCTGTTGGGCGGGTGCGGCCACTTCGACGGCACCGATGTTCACGAGGCTGTGCTCACGTTCCTGGCTCTGGAGGGGGCGGGCGAGAAGCCGATTCTCCTGGCGCCCGACATCGAGCAGGATCGCACCGTCGATCACGTGAGCGGCGAAGAGGTCCCGGGGGAGATCCGCGGCGTGTTGCGCGAATCGGCGCGCCTGGCGCGCGGGGGGATCCGCACCCTGTCCGAGTGCCGGCCGGAGGACCTCGAGGCGCTCATCATCCCCGGCGGCTACGGCCCCGTGGTCAATTTCTCCACCGGCTTCGCGCGCCGCGGGCAGGAGCGCGGGATCGTCCCGCAGGTCGCCGACTTCATCCGGCACTTCCTGGATCAGCGCAAGCCGGTCGGTCTCGTCAGCCTCGGGGAAATTCCCGTCCGCACGCTGCTCGGACAGGAGATCGAGGTTGCGCCTCCGCCGTCCGATCCAGCCAAGGTGGTGATCGACAGGGAGAGGTCCATCGTCCACACCCCGGGCTTCACCGCCTTCAACCGTCTCGACGACGTCCGGGTGGGGATCGAGGTGATGGTGGGGGAGGTTCTGCGGCTCGTGGAGGAGAGGGCGCGAGGAGAGGGCGCGGCGCGCGAGGGTCGCGGCGAGCCATGAGAATCTCGGTGCTTCTGTTCGCCCGTTATCGAGAGGCGGCGGGCAGGGACTCGGTCGAAGTGGAGGTGGCCGCCGGCGCCACGCTCGCCCGGGTTTGGGAGGAGGTTCGCGCCCGCGTCCCCGCGCTCGGGCGGGAGGCCGAGCCGCTCCTGGCCTGCGACCGCTCCTATGCCCGGCCCGATCGGGTGATTCTCGGGGGGGAGGAGATCGCGGCCTTCCCACCTGTGAGCGGAGGATAGCGATGCCGGGCGCCCGGGCGGAAGGGCTTTACCGGGTGGTTCGCAGCCCTCTGCGGCTCGAGGAGGCGATCGGGGCCGTGGTCGGACCGGATCGGGGCGCGGTGGCGACCTTCACCGGCGTGGCGCGGGACCACCACGCCGGTCGCCGCGTTCTGTCGCTCGAGTACCACGCGTACGAGGCGATGGCGCTGGAGGTCATGCGCGCCATCGGCAGCGAGATCGCCGACAGGTTCGGCACGCCCCACATCGCCATTCTCCACCGGATCGGCCGGCTGGAGATCGGAGAAGCGAGCGTGATCATCGCCGTCGCCGCCGCACATCGCCGCGAGGCCTTGCAGGCGTGTGCCTACGCCATCGAACGAATCAAGGGGAGCGTTCCGATCTGGAAGAAGGAGCAGTACGAGGAGGGCAGCTCCTGGATCGAGGGGTGCGGTCCGCAGGGGGCCGCAACCTGAACCCTTGTGAGGGGATCCCCCGGGTGCTATACTCCGCCTGGTTTGCAGGGTGTCTGTATTGACGATCCTCTCACCCGGCGCCTGGTGCCGGACTCAGGTCCGGCCCGCAGGGGGGGTCGGGGTGGCTCTCGACAGGCTAATCATCACGCCACGCGACTGCGGTCGCAGCGGTGGTCGGGTCGAAGGTGGCCCGTCCCGCCGGTCCCGTCCTCCGCTTCCCAAAGGCTTCCGAACGATCCCCGCGACAATCGCACCCAACGCACGCATGCGAGACACGCTCCGCCCAGCCGATCGGACAACCCAGCGAACTGCTGCCGGAGGCGCCCGCTGCCGCGCGACGCTTCCCGGCTGGGGTTGCCGACGCGGCCGCTCGCCGGGCGGTTCACCCCACTTGCATTCGGGTGAGTTCGGTCACCGAGACCCCAGCCGGGAGAGGATCCTGCCGCGCCGCCGGGCATCCGGCCGCGCAGGAGGCACGGCATGCGATTCAGCTTGCTTCAGTCTCTCCTCTGGGGGACCTGCGCCCTTCTAGCCGGCGGCTTGCTAGGCTGGCTCTTCCGTGGTTTCCTCGGCCGCTCCGCGGCCGGGACGGACAGGAGGGTGACCCGGGACACGGCGCACCAGAACCGCCGCGAGGCGGAGAGCCGGGAGCGCCAGGCGATCCTGCTGGCCCGGGAGGAGTGGCTCAAGAACAAATCCCTGCTCGAGCAAGATCTGCAGGTGAGGCAGCGCGAGTGTCAAGGGAAGGAGAAGACTTTGGATGAGCGCGCGGCCTCCATGGACGAGCGCGACACCCGCCTTCGACAGCGGGAGCAGGAGTTCGAGGCGAGGGAGCGCGAGATCCGGCAGGCGGGCGCAGAGGTGGCCGGTGAAAAGGAAAAGGCGCGCCGCCTCGGTGCCGACCTGAACGAACAGCTCGCCAAGGTCGTCGGTCTTACCACGGGGGACGCCAGACAGATGTTGCTCGGCAACATCCGGCAGGAGGTGCGGTTCGAGGCCGCCAAGATGATCCGCGAGGCGCGCGAGGACGCCCAGAAGAAAGCCGAGATGGAGGCCGGGAAGATCGTCTCCTTGGCGATCGAGAGGACCGCGTCGGAGTGGTGCGCGGAGAGGAGCGTCACGACCTTCCCCATACCCAACGAGCGCGTCAAGGGAAAGATCATCGGTCATGAGGGGAAGAACATCCGTGCCTTCGAAAAGTCGACGGGCGTCCAGCTCCTGATGGACGAGCAGCCCGAGGCGGTGGTCCTCTCCTGCTTCAACCCGATCCGCAGGGAGGTGGCCCGGCTGACGCTCGAGCGGCTGCTCAAGGACGGCAACATCCACCCGCGCCGCATCGAGGAGTTGGTGGAGAAGAACCAGAGGCGGGTCGAAGAGCAGATGCTGCGGGCGGGTCAGGAGGCGCTCAAGGAGCTCGGTATCAACGGCATGCATCCCGAGTTGGTTCGCATCCTGGGCCGCCTGCGCTACCGAACCTCCTACGGACAGAACGTCCTGATGCACTCGATCGAGGTCGCCAAGCTGACCGCCATCATGGCATCCGAGCTGCGGCTGGACGGGGCCCTGGCCAAACGGGCGGGGCTGCTGCACGACATCGGCAAGGCGATCGACTTCGAGCGCGAAGGCACGCACCCCGAGATCGGCGTGGAGGTGGCGACGCGGTACAACGAGCACCCGGTGGTCGTGAACGCCATCGGATCGCACCACGAGGACGTCGAGGTCACCCACCCGATCTCGGTTTTGGTGTCCGCCGCCGACGCCATCTCCGGCTCGCGGCCCGGGGCGCGGCGCAAGAACGTCGTGGACTATGTGAAGCGCATCGAGCAGCTGGAAGGGCTGGCGAACGAGATGGAGGGCGTGGACCACTCTTACGCCATCCAGGCGGGGCGGGAGATCCGGGTCATCGCGCGCCCCGAAATGATCAACGACGACCAGCTCGCCCTTCTGGCGTCGGATCTGGCGAAGAAGATTCAGGCCCGGATGGAGTACCCTGGACGCATCAAGGTCACGGTGATCCGCGAGCTGCGCGCCACCGCGACGGCTCATTGAGCGTCCGCCAAGGAGCACTCTGATGACGCAAATGGAACAGGCGAAGCGTGGCAGGATCACCGAAGCGATGCGGTACGTCGCCGCGGTGGAGGGGATCGACCCGGACGACCTGCGACAGAGAGTGGCCGCGGGGACTGCGATCATCCCCAAGAACGTGCACCACGACTTCAATCCGATCGGCATCGGCTCGGGCCTGTCGACGAAAGTCAACGCCAATATCGGCACCTCCGGTCATCACCAGCAGCTGCACGAGGAAGTGGAGAAGCTGGGGGTGGCGATCACCTACGGCGCGGAGATGGTGATGGATCTCTCCACCGGGGATCGGCTGAACGACGTCCGGCAGGAGATCCTGAAGCGCTGCCCGGTGATCCTGGGGACGGTGCCGATCTATCAGGCGGTCGCCGATCTCGGGTCGGTGTACGACCTGACCGCCGACGCCCTGTTCGAGGTGATCGAGCGGCACGCCAGGGACGGGGTCGATTTCGTCACGGTCCACTGCGGCGTCACGCGCGAGGCGGTGCGGCGCATGGACGCGGACGGTCGGATCGCCGGCATCGTCTCCCGCGGCGGGTCGATGCTGGCTTCATGGATCGCCCGGACGGGCGAGGAGAACCCCCTGCTCACGCAATACGACCGCCTTCTGGACATCGCCTTCGAGCACGATCTGACGCTGTCGCTGGGCGACGGCATCCGCCCCGGGGCCACCGGCGACGCCACCGACGCCGCGCAGATCACCGAGCTGCTGACCCTGGGCGAGCTCACCCGCCGGGCCCATGGGCGCTCCGTCCAGGTGATGATCGAGGGGCCCGGACATGTGCCGATCGATCAGATCGAGGCGAACGTCAGGCTGGAGAAGCGCATCTGCCGCGGGGCGCCGTTCTACGTCCTCGGCCCCCTGACGAGCGACATCGGCGCGGGATACGATCACATCACCGGTGCCATTGGCGGTGCGCTGGCCGCCGCGAGCGGTGCGGACGTTCTCTGCTACCTGACCCCCGCGGAGCACCTGCGGCTGCCGACGATCCAGGACGTGCGTGACGGGGTGATCGCCACGAAGATCGCCGCCCACTCCGGCGACCTCGCCAAGGGGGTTTTCGGGGCGAAGGAGCGCGACGACCAGATGTCGCTCTACCGGAAGCGCCTCGACTGGGAGGGGCAGTACCGCCTGGCGCTCGATCCCGAAAGGGCGCGGGAGTTCCGCCTGATGAGCGAGGACTACGACAAGGCGGTCTGCACGATGTGCGGCACCCTCTGTTCCATGGCTCTGGAGAACACCAGGTCCAGGTTGGGCGAGCTCCTCACGGCGCCGGAGGAGGAGGCGACCCACCGACACGTGCGAGTCGGATCGCCCGCCTACCGCAGGGCCCAGGGGACGGACCATTGAACCGACTGCAGAGACGCTATCTCGAACGCTGCGGACTGGGGGCGATCGCGGAGAAGGTGCTGGCCGGCCAGCGGCTCGACCGACAGGACGGCCTGACGCTCTGCCGCCACCCTGACCTGCTCGCCGTCGGCGCCCTGGCCAACCATGTTCGCGAGGCGAGGCACGGGAACATCGCCTACTACATCATCAACCAGCACATCAACCACACCAACGTCTGCGTCGCCGGCTGCAAGTTCTGCGCCTTCTATCGCACCAGACGGCAGGCCGACGCCTATGTGCTGTCGCCGGACGACGTCGAGAGGCGGATGCGGGAGTTCCTCCACGAGCCGATCCGCGAGATCCAC